>NZ_CBDLAM010000166.1:0-8177 GCF_965301125.1 Anaerosporobacter sp.
CTGTTTGTTGATTAGCAACATTTATCATAATAAGTTTATGTTACACAATTATAGAAAAGGATGAGGACACCAATTAGTAATGTATAGGAGTACGTTACTTTCGCGAAGCAGTGAGGTGTTGTCATCCTTTTGTGATGTAAATTCATTAGAGTGTACAAGCGTTTGAAAATGCCATTAATTAAAGATTCTTAGCTATTACAGCAGTTCATTGTTGTTAGCATCTAAGGTAACTTCAAGAACATGTAATTGTTTCAGTTCCGTCTGTAAAAGTTGTAGTTGCGCTTAATTGCGCACAAACAATGAAAACTTCGTCTAATTGCACAAAAAATAAGCATAAAAAAGATAAAAATCAGTGGATTGACTAAAAATATAACGAATGTTAAGATTATACAAGAAACAACCGATTGCGCAATGGGGGTGTTGTAATGAGTGAAAGGATATGGTGTAAAGAGGATAATAATAAAATAACAATTGATGATATTGCAAAAGAGCTTGGAGTTTCCAAAACAACGATTTCACGAGCTATCTCTGGAAAAGGAAGAATCAGTGCTACTACACGAAAAAAAGTATTAGACTTTTGCGAAGAGTGTGGTTATAGACCCAATATGGTTGCACGAGGGCTTGCAGAATCTAAGACTTACAATATTGGCGTTATTTTACCAAATGATCCTGATTTGAACGAGATTTCATTTTTTCAAGATTGTCTTATGGGAATTATTGAAATGGCAACGAGTTATGAATATGATGTTGTTGTTTCTGCCGTGGGAACAGATGATATTACAAAATTAATAAAACTAGTTGAAAAGCAAAAAATTGATGGATTCATATTAACAAGAACTTGGATTCATGATGAACAGATTAAATATCTAAGTGAGCATCAAGTACCTTTTGTTGTAGTGGGTACGTCTGAAAGTAGTGGAGTAATCCAGATAGATAATAATCATGTGGAAGCGTGTAGAGAGATGACATCGCTGCTAATCATGCAGAAGATGAGACGATTAGCATTTATAGGAAATAATTCAAATCACATAGTAAGTCGTATGCGTTATCAAGGTTTTATAGACGGATGTGAACTGAATCAAATTACACCTATTAGTGATTGTATCTACTTAGATTGTAATATCCGTTTGCTAGTGGAAGAAGCTGTAGATGATATCTTACATAAAAGAATTGATTGTATTATATGTATGGATGACAAGATCTGTAGTCAAGTATTATTAAAGCTCGCATCAGAGCATGTTAAAATCCCAAGAGATATAAAAGTAGCATCATTTTATGATAGCCTATTTATATCAAGTTATAATCCACCAATTACAGCGTTAAAATTTGATGTAAAGGCACTAGGAAATGCAGCATGTAAAATATTAATTGATACATTATCCGGTGTTGAAGTTCCAGAAAAAACATTATTGGGTTACGATATTATTTTTAAAGCTTCAACAAAGCAGTAGATAGTGTGAAAGATATATTTCACACTGGGAAAGGAGAAGGTAATTTATGAAAAGAAGAGGAATTCTATCTGTTCTATTAGCTACAACAATGGTAGCCACTTTAGTAACTGGATGTGGTAGTAATAATGGGGGAAACAAAGGAGATACTTCACCAACACAAACAACGGATACAAATGAAACAACGGATAATGATGGGTTAACAACAGAAAAAATCACATTAAAAGTTTGGGAGTCCTCAGGCCAAACAGAAGATTTTATTAAACAAGCTGGGGAAGCGTTCACAGCAAAATATCCTAACATTACAATCGAATATGAAAACGTAGAAGTTGGTGATGCCAATACACAAATTGCACTTGATGGTCCTGGTGGAGTTGGTGCTGATGTATTTGCCACACCAAGTAACACAATCGGAGGCTTAGTATCAGGTGGACATATCTTACCAGTTGAAGATGAGTCTGATATTGTAGGTAAAGTAGCAGCTTCTTGTGAAAGTGCAGTTAAGTACGATGGAAAATATTACGGTTTTCCAGTAGCTGATGAAACATACGCATTATTCTATAACAAAGATTTAATTTCAGAAGATAGTGTTCCAACAACTTGGGAAGAAGTAGAGAAATTCTGTCAGGAATTCAATGCACCTGGAAAATACGGAATTATATGGAATGTTGCAGATGCATATTATTCACCAATCTTTACAGGGAAAAATGGAAACAAATTATTTGGTGAATCAGGAATAGACAATTCAAATAGCAATATGAGTACTGCAGATGCTGTAGATGGCATGACATATTTCCAATCATTTAGAGAATATCTTGATGTACCGGCAGCAGATGTTTCAGATAACTCAGTATGTTTGGCAGCATTCACAAGCGGTAGTGCAGCTATGTATATTACAGGCCCTTGGAACGTAGCTTCTTGTGAAGACGCAGGAATGAACTTTGGTGTAACTTCTTTACCATCATTACCAGGTGATAATCAACCAGCAGCGTCCTTCTCTGGTGCACGTACGATGCAAGTATCCGCTTATACAGATTATCCAGCAGAAGCACAAGCATTTGCTAAATTCTTAATCTCTGATGAGATGCAAGAATTACGTTATGAATTAACGGGAGCAATTCCTTCTACTCCAATTACAGTAGAAAGTGAGTATATTACTGGCTTCCAAAAACAATTAGAGTATGCTTACCCAATGCCATCAATTCCAGAAATAGATAACTTCTGGGAACCGATGAAGAGTGCATGTTCTAATATCTGGGATGGTGCAGATGTACAAACAGAATTAGAATCTTGTAATACAGCAATTTTAGCAAAATAAGTTGTAGTTAACTAATGGGTCGTTTACTGAATAAGGAACGACCCATATTTATCACAATGGAAAAGTCAGTAATGGAGGAGATTCGAGATGAATACCACGTTAAAGCCAGATGGCTCATCAAAAGCCAGAGTTTTGATAACATCAATTATTTTCATGGGGCTTAGCCATATTCTATATTTCAAACAATATGTAAAGGGTTTACTGTTTGGTTTAGTTGAAATAGTTGGAATATGTTTAACTCCATTCTTTGTACATAAGATATATAACTTAATAACACTTGGATTTCCGCAACCAGATTTACCAGTTAAACAACGTAGTAATTCAATTTTTATGTTAATTGACGGTATTATGATTCTGGCAATTATCGCAATTTTTGTTGTAATCTACATAGTATCTGTACGTAATGCGATGGAGGAATATAAAGATTTCTGTTTAACAAGTACGCTCAAAGAAAAAAAGGTTGCAACCATAAAGGGAAAAACATTTCCTTTGCTTGCTTTATCACCAGCTATACTGTTAGTTCTATTTTTCGTTATTGTCCCTCTTATATTCTCAGCATGTGTAGCATTTACCAATTATTCAGCTCCTGATCATATACCGCCTAATAATACCGTTGACTGGGTTGGGCTTGATAACTTCACCACAATGTTTGGTGGAGAAACGACTTGGACAAGTGCCTTCGGGCGTGTTGCAGTATGGACCATTATCTGGGGAGTTTTAGCTACGGTTACCTGTTATGCAGGCGGTCTAATTATGGCTGTAGTTTTACAAGAAAGTAAAATTAAGATTAAACCAGTATTTCGTTCTATATTTATCTTACCATATGCCATTCCATCAGTTGTAAGTATGCTTGTATGGAAGAATTTATTAAATGGATCATTTGGTATTGTAAATCGTACATTAATGCAATTAGGAATTATAGATACAACTATTCCTTGGCTGAGTGATTTGTGGTTGTGTAGATTTGTCTGTGTAATGGTTAACCTTTGGGCAGGTTTTTCCTATTTTATGTTATTAATTATGGGTAATATGACAGCTATCTCACCTGATATATATGAAGCAGCTAAAATCGATGGAGCGAATAAATTCTATGTGTTTAGAAAAATCACACTACCATTGGTATTATTCCAGACAACACCTCTCATAATTATGTCCTTAACACACAACATCAACAACTTTGGGGCAATCTACTTCTTAACAGGTGGCCTTCCTAAGGTAGCGGATAGTACATTAACCTCTGCAGGTGGTACGGATATCTTAGTAACTTGGATTTATCAGTTAACCGTTACACTTATGAAGTACAATTATGCATCTGTTTTAGCAGTAGTTATCTTCATAGTGCTTGCACCTATAGCAATTTGGAGCTTTAAAAATACGAAATCATTTAAGGAAGGAGAGGTGTAACATGGGGAAGAAGACGGCACATTATATTAATCATTTTATTGTTTGGTTCTTTTTAATTGGTACTAGTATATTTGTACTCTATCCTTTGGTATATGTAGTAAGTGCAGCATTTTCTAATCAACAGAATATTGCGGCGCTAAATATTATACCATTTGGTGATGGGATCGCTCTTTCTAATTTTGAATTCTTGTTCCAAAAGACCGATTATTTGATTTGGTTTAAAAACACATTAATGGTAGCTTTATCGACAATGTTATTAACCATTTTCGTATGTGCTTTAAGTGCATATGTATTCTCGAGATTTAAATTCCGCTTGAAAAAGGGAATGATGATGGCTTTATTAATTCTTCAAATCTTTCCTTCCTTTGTAGGTATGGTGGCGATTTATGTTATTCTACTTCGTATCGGCGGATTAGATACCCTATGGGGACTTGTTTTGGTTTATGTAGCTGGGAACATTCCTTATAATACTTGGTTAGTAAAGAGTTATATGGATACACTTCCAAAGAGTCTTGATGAAGCAGCAAGAATAGATGGTGCAAGTCATTTTAAGATTTTCTATAGAATCATTTTACCGATTGCTAAACCAATTGTTATCTTTTTAGGAATCACAAGTTTTACTGCACCATGGATGGATTTTATATTCCCAAAGATGGTTCTTCGTTCCTCAAAAGTACAAACAGTTGCACTGGGACTATACAGTTTTGTTACAGATAAGAAAAATATGTTTTCCACTTTCGCAGCGGGTTCATTGCTCATTGCAATACCATTTGTGATCTTCTTCATAATTACACAGAAGATGTTAATCACTTCACTTGGTGGTGCCGCAGTTAAGGAATAGACAGGAGTATACTATGAAGAGATATGATAAGAGGCAGCAAGTCTATAGCTTAAATCGTGGTTGGCGATTTATTGAGAAAGATATATCAGTTTTACCATCTATAAGACAGCATGATGATGTATATGGTTTTTCAAAAGCAGGGGCCTATCGAGGACCTGCTGATGCAAACTATGATGATTCTGATTGGGAGGTTGTTAATTTACCTCATGATTGGGTTACAAAACATGATTTTGTAGAAGATGGATCTCCTAATCAAGGATATAAAGAACGTGGAATCGGTTGGTATCGCATTCGATTTGAGTTATTAGAAGAAGATCGAAACAAACAGATCCTATTAGAATTTGAAGGAATGTCATGTGATGCCAGTATTTATGTAAATGGATCAATACTGAAACATAGTTATTCAGGGTATAATAGTTTCTGCGTGGATATGACAGATATGGCTAACTTTGGTGTAATTCCTAATACACTAGCAATACGAATCGATGCATCTGCATGGGAGGGCTGGTGGTATGAAGGAGCCGGAATATACAGAAATGTTTGGTTAGTTAAGAAAGAAGAAGTACATTTTGCACAGGATAGCATCTTTATCAAACCTGAGTTAGTGCAGAAGAGTAGTT
Source organism: Anaerosporobacter sp. (assembly GCF_965301125.1). Taxonomy (NCBI): domain Bacteria; kingdom Bacillati; phylum Bacillota; class Clostridia; order Lachnospirales; family Lachnospiraceae; genus Anaerosporobacter; species Anaerosporobacter sp. Next base: position 5,632 of record NZ_CBDLAM010000166.1, read on the forward strand.
GGAACGTTCTTGTGTCAGCTGAAATCGAGAATAGTTTTGAGCATGAACATAACGTAGAAGCAACCACTTTTTTATATGATTCAGATGATAATCTAATTGGTGAAGCTGTACTTGCGGGTAAAAATCTTATTAAAGGATATGAAACAGCTATGGTTACAGGACGGATATGTGTAGATAATCCTGTTCTTTGGTGTATGAAACAGCCTTATCTATACAAGGCGGTAACTAAGTTATATCGAAATGGTGAATGTATCGATGAGGTAGAAGAAAATTTCGGCTTTCGTACTATTTCCATTGACGCCAAAGATGGTTTTTGGCTTAATGGAGAGAATATTAAGTTAATGGGATTTTGTAATCATCAAGACCATGCAGGTGTAGGAGTTGCGGTGCCATATTCCATTAAAAAATACCGAGTGCGGCTATTACAAGAATTAGGAGCGAATGCATATCGTTGTGCACATAATCCAGATCCAGAAATCCTTACTATCTGTGATGAACTTGGGTTAATGGTTATGGTAGAGAATAGGACCTATTCTTCATCGGAGGAAACGCTTAAGGAGGTAGAAGGAATTGTGAGACAATCTAGAAATCATCCTTGTGTAATAGTATATTCGGTATTTAATGAAGAGCCATTACAAGGTACTCATAAGGGTAGACGTATGGCAGGAGCATTACAAGCAGCTGTAAAACGCGTGGATGATACAAGACCTGTATTAGGTGCATTCAATGGTGGATACATGGAAGAGGAAGGCGCATCTACAATTTTAGATGTAACAGGAATAAACTATAATCCAGCTAGATATGATGAATTTCATAAGAAATATCCCAACACACCAATAATTGGTACGGAAACTGCAAGTGCATTTATGGTACGTGGAGAATACGCCACAGATTATGAGTATAATCGAATTAACTCCTATGATGATGAATGTGCTTTGTGGGGAAATACTATTCGTGAGGCATGGAAGATGGTCATGGAACGTCCATTCGTTGCAGGAGCTTTTGTTTGGACAGGGTTTGACTACCGTGGAGAACCAACACCTTTCATTTGGCCAAGCGTAGGTACGTTTTTTGGAACCTATGATAGTTGTGGATTTGAGAAAGATGCTTGTTACTTCTATAAAGCGTATTGGAAGAGTGAACCAATGGTGCACATTATTTCTCCTTGGTCGGCAGGACACCAAATTGGGGAAGAAATTCGTGTTAAGGTGGTAACAAATTGTGAGGAAGTTTCCCTATTGGTTAATAATCAAATGATTACTAAAAAATCGGCAGATCCGATTAATCACGTTGAATTTATTGTTCCATATGAAGCAGGAGAATTAAAGGCTATTGGATATCGTAATGGAGTAGTCCTAGCCAGTGATTTACAATTAACAGCGGAAAGTCCTAAAAGCCTAAAGATTACTTTAAGCCAAGAACAATTAGTGGCAGATGGATTTGACGCAGTAGCAGTTAATATTAGTTTAGTTGACCAAAACGATACGGTAATTCCTAATGCAGAGGATTTATTAACATTTGAGTGTGAAAATGGAATTATATTAGGTGTGGGAAATGGAGATCCAAATTCTCATGAAGCTGATGTATCGAATAAGCGTAAATTGTTCCATGGTAAGGCACAAGTAATTCTTACACCAATTGATAAAGGGTCTATGGTGATAAAGGTTAGTGCTGAAGATATCGGTCTTCAAACGGAAGTGATGATTCCGGTTTGGGAAGTAGAATCATTCCCTTATGTCGAGCCAGTGGAAGAAAGAGTAATTGATAATTGGCGTTTGTATTATCAATTATTTGATGAGATGCCAAATCCAAATCCAAAGGTAGATCAGAATGATATGAATAGCTTTGAACCAATTGCATTTAGCGGAGCTCCACAAATTCAGTTGGCAGATCAATTACATAAATACGCCTTGTATCGTTGTGTTGCTAATATCGGGGAAGCAAAAGAGAATCGTTATCTATACATTAGTGATGTAAGAGGATATGTTTGGATTTATCTAAATGGTGAGTTGTTAGCTTCCAGGACGGATTCATTTAGCGGTTATATGATTATAGATTTACCAAAAGATGCACATGGTAAGGAAGTTATTACGATTATTATCCATAACGAAAACGAGGAGTGGCCACAAGCGGGAATCTGCTCACCAGTTGTACTAAAAGAATTATAGACTTATTGAACTATCCTTTACGAGTGAGAATTGTGGGGAGTTTATTAGCCATTAATAAAAGGTAGAGAAAGTCAAGAGTGTTATGGTAAAAGCATTATTTTTGTTAGATAAATAGCAAAGATAATGCTTTTTATTATTTGCAAGATAAAGCTGATATGTCCTTAGGTGAAAATTATGGATAGGATAGTTCGAGATTTTAAAGAATGAGAAAATATGTTCTGATTTTAATTGCAGAAAATGGAAAATCATGATAAAATACGTATAGAGTAACCGTGTACAGGGTGGTATTAACCTTCTGGAATTTGAAGTCTCTTTTGGGATGCAAAAGAAAGACCAACTATCAAAAGTCAATAGGTAAATAAAAAAGAATATTGGTTA
>NZ_CBDLAM010000167.1:0-1058 GCF_965301125.1 Anaerosporobacter sp.
ACTTACTTCTTGTGCTATCTCATACTCTCTTTGTAATTGTTTCGCATTCACTATGCCTAGTAATTTATTGGTTTTGTTTTCAACCACCATCAAACTATCTACTCTATAGGCTCGCATTTTTGCTACACAACGAAGCACTGACGTATTAGGACTACAGGTAACTGGAGAATCAATCATAATATCCTCTGCTTTAATATACTCGGGAGAGGCCCATATTCGCTTCGTACCAACGAATTCTGAGACAAATTGATTCTTTGGATTTTTCATAATATTTTCTGGTGTATCGTATTGAAGTATCTCACCATCTTTCATAATACAAATCATATCAGCAATTTTTATCGCCTCGTCCATATCATGGGTAACAAATACAATCGTTTTCTTCAATTGCGCTTGTAAATTCAATAACTCATCTTGAAGGCCATTACGTGTAATCGGATCAAGCGCTGAGAAAGGTTCATCCATTAATATGATATCTGGATCTGTAGAAAAGGCTCTAGCTACTCCAACTCTTTGTTGCTGCCCACCACTTAATTCAACCGGATAACGATTTAGATATTCATCTGGATCAAGACCTACCATATCCATTAATTTTATTGTTGTCTCTGTTATCGTATTGGGATCGAATTTCTCCGTTCTAGGGATTAACTCAATATTCTCCTTCACTGTCATATGTGGAAGCAATCCAGTCTGTTGAATTACATACCCCATATTACGTCGTAATTTTATGACGTCTTTTTCTTCAATATCCTCGCCATTTATGTATATTTGTCCAGAAGATGGTCTTATCAGTCGGTTAATCATCTTTAATGTGGTCGTTTTACCACACCCACTTGCTCCAATGAATACCACTAATTTACCTTTTTCAATTTCAATAGATATATTTTTTAGTACTGTTTTATCTTTATATATCTTAGTAACGTTTTCGAATTTTATCATACTTTTACCTCCCTTTATTTTGATAATCGTATTTCAAATTTTCAAAGTAACACCTTAATAGTATTTCAAAGTTGTTACTTTGTCAAATCACAAAAAAATGCTCGCTATCATTAAATGCTGCG
>NZ_CBDLAM010000167.1:1068-8127 GCF_965301125.1 Anaerosporobacter sp.
ACTTTGTCAAACAAAAAATCTGACAGAATATCAAACATATCCTTAATTTTCGGAAAATATGCTTATTTATTCAATCAGATTCATTTTTATATCATAACTATTTTTCTTTTTCTTTATCGGGATAAACGAACGTATAAACTCTCTCTGTACTCCTTTCATCTCCTACATAATATACAATATCATCTTGTAAAAATACTGTATATGGACCAGGGGATTTTAACAATTCATTATTTCTTCTAATTGCAACAATTGTTGCAGATGTATTGTGCCAAAAATTCATTTCAGAGATAGTTTTGCTTATGAGAGGCGTATCTGCCGTTATTTCAATTTCATAAGGCACAAAAGGATTGCTTGAACGAAATCGATCCATCTTATCAATTAATTTTGTTAAACTTTCATTGAAGTAATCAAACTCTTTTAATTGTCTATTAACACTCCCTATGATATCTTTCTTTAAATCATGAATGGTTTGTACATCATTATACTGATGAACAAACTGTACTGCTTTTTCATAAGATTTTATGACCACTCCACTACCTTTTGTACTCTCTACAATATCAAGGTCTACTAAGATACTAATAGCTCTTCTTGCTGTTTCGGCAGAAACCCCATATTGACTTGCTATAGCGGAACGCGTATATACCTTATCTCCAACCTTATATTTCTTATCCATTATTTTTGCTGCAATATCCGTAGCTATTTGCTGATATCTTGGGCTTGTTAATTTAGATTTTTTCTCCATCGTGCTGCTCTCCTTAATAGATACCTAACGATATTTTATTGTATCATACACGTAATATATTAGTATTTTTTTATAAAATTATCAATAGCAATTCAAGCACTATAATTTATATAATAGTTTAAAAAAGTACTAAATGACAGATAAATTATCTTTTAATTGATAAATAATTCTCAAATAGAAAGTTTTTCCCGTTTTTACCTTGAATTTATCAATTTATTGGTATAGCCTTAAAGAAAGATTGTATCAAATTAAATTTTATAATCTTTAATCTATATGTTTTTAAATTTACTCTATAGGGAAAAGAGTGAATGATAGTTAATTTCACTCTGAAAAGAACCTTAAAATAAGCGTAACGTGCTCATTTCAATCTTCTTTCATCACATTTTATGCTGTATATGGCAGCAGATAGGAGGAAAATATGAACAATGAAAATGGTAAACTTGATAAAATAGCAGGTACAATTAAAGAAGCTACCGGAAAGGTTATAAATTCAGAGCAACTTGAGTTAGAAGGTAAGCTTCAAAAAATACACGGTGAAATGAAAGAAACTACTAAAGAATTAAAGGAAGACCTGAAAGAAAAGGCCGCAGAAAAAGTAAACGATTTTATTGATAAAAAGGATATAGATAAACAGGAAAAATAAAATCAACGATAAAAGCTACAGACTTTGTACAGAAAGGATGAGACTATGGGATTATTAAGTTGGATTATAATAGGAGGCATAGCCGGTTGGCTAGCCAGTATATTTACAGGTAATGACAGACAAATGGGCTTAGGAGGCAATATAATAGTTGGTATTTTAGGTGGATTATTAGGAGGATTTTTATTTAATATACTTGGTGGGTACGGAGTAACAGGTTTTAATCTATGGAGTTTACTCGTATCATTTATTGGATCAGTTATATTGCTAATGATTATAAATGCTTTTTCAAAGAAATAGTCTTTATAAAGCATGAACCTCAAATACCAGAATATAGATATTTGAGGTCCTAATAGTATTTCAAAACTACCAGGAGATAATATAAAGAACGAGCCGACAACTGTGATTTCACTCACGGTTATCGGCTCTGCGTCTTTGCGTCTGGCTCTTTGTAAAACCGCCTATAGTCTCACTAAGGCGGTTTCTTGTGTAATAGTATATCTTATTGAAATTACTTTTTGATAATTGGTATCCATATTTCGCTTTTGTAATCAGATGCACTCATGTCACCGTTTGAGTACCATTCTATTTCTGGCGCTTCTGCATGCTCATAACCAGATGTGGGAAACCACTTGGAAAAAATTCGTCCCCATATATCTGCCATTGCAGTAGGCATAGGGCCAACTACCTCAAATATTGCCCATGTAAGAGATGGTATTACAAGCTCGCACAAAGTTTTTGGAGAATCTTTTTCCGTTATCGTGGCAATATAGTAATCAGTTGTATTATCTTCATACATTCCACTATACACACCTACTAACCCGTCGCCAAGTTCAGCGATTTGCGAAATAGTTTCTTGCGGCGTTTCACTCCACATTTTCCCTATGTTTTCACCCAAACCATCAACATGTGAAAACCTCTGTTTTACACCTACAACAACAAATGAATCTTTTTTCTCAATTCTGTAGTTCATCTCAACCACTCCTTTTATTGATAAAGAGAACGTTACACGAGGATACGCTTTTAACGATATGCCTTTTTCTCTTGCTTTTGATGGCGTAACTTCATGCATTGCCATAAATGCACGCGAAAACGAGTCAGGTGAATTATAACCATATTTCAAAGCAAGATCGATAACTTTTTCATTACTATTCTGCAAATCAAATGCAGCAAGCGTTAATCGGCGACGACGTATATACTCAGATAGCGGTACGCCAATAAGGAAAGTAAACATGCGTTGAAAGTGATATTGGGAACATAATGCTATTTGTGCAATCCTTTCGTATTCAATTTCAGCATCAAGATTATCTTCAATATAATCAATCGCATTTTTCATATTCTCAAACGTATCCATATGTTTCTCCTTCCAATGAAAGTATAATATAGTTTTTTGTTTAATACCCGATAATATTTACAAGAATTTGTAGGTCGTAATTTCTTTATTATTGCAAATTATTTAGGTTAATTATACTTTTCCTTATTTAGGAAGTCAATCCACTATAGGAAAAGATTGGGTTGGATCCACATCCTTCACTTATGATTTTCAGACACAAAAACACAAACAGCCCCGTCCGGAAATACTGTACGCCAAAGCGTACTCTTTCGGAATGGGGCTGTCAGCTATCCTATCTTATCAATGGCATTTTATGAAGTCCACGAACAACATTTATTTTCTGCACACTAGTTGTCTCTGCGTCACACAAAGTGGCATACCACCATGGATTAGTCAGCTTTTCTTCTTTTATCAATTCATCCCAAGATGAGCTGAACTGGAAATGAAAATGGCTGATATAGTCTCCGTGATTTTTAGCATCTCTTTCCGGCATTGGTTCCATAGCCAATATACATGTAAAAGGCCAGTTTTCAGCTGGGTTTACAGCACATAGTTTCAGGTTTTCTTTACCTTCCAGTCCTTTTGCTAGGGTTCCCTGCAATACATAATCCGCTTTACCAAGATCATTACCTTCGTGGTCAAACCATTGGATTGCAATACCATTTTCGGTTTCTGTCACATCCCAGCCGCCTAAACGAACTGGATTGGTTGGGGTTATGCTGTTACAAGCTGTCTGCCAGAAAGTTTTACATCCGTTAGCAAACATTTTCTGTAGAGCCGGAATCTCTTTACACATTTGTTCTGCCTCATGCCATGTCTGCATCATATCACTGTCAGTGCTATATATATAATTTTCAAAATTCTCCCATTGGCCAAGCCATTGCTTTTTATTCAAACTCATAATATTCTCCTATTTTAAGTATTTTACTCGGTCACACCAGCCAGCTACTAGCTCTTCATCATGGGTAATTACGATAATAGCTTTATCCTGATGCTTTAGATTTTGTAAAAGAATTCCCACTTGTTCCATATGATATCTGTCCAGTCCGCTTGTTGGTTCATCTAGAATGATCAACTCTTTACCGGACAGTATAGCGGATGCAATAGCTACACGCTGTTTCTGTCCACCGGATAGGCTCATAGGATGTCTGTCTGCATATTCAGCCAATCCAAGAGATTGTAATACATAATCACATTGACTGTCATCGTCTACACCTATCAATACTTCTTCACGTACGCTGTCTGAAAACAACTGATAGTTTACATCCTGCATAACCAGAAAGCTTTTCTTTAACAACTGCTTTGCCTTCAAAGGACGCTCAGCCCATATAATCTGACCACTGATTGGCTTAAGCAAGCCGCACAAGGTTTTTCCAAAAGTGCTTTTACCGATGCCGTTATGCCCCATAATGCCAATAATTTCGCCTTTCTGTATGGAAAAGTCAGCAATATGATAAACAGATTTTTTCTTATTGTATCCTACAGACAGGTTATTGATTTTCAATAGTGGGTTTCTCTGCTGTTTGTTGTCCATACACTTCTTCGTTACAGCTTTTTGCACGTCTGTCAAGTCTGATACTCGCATTCCGAGATTATTTAAAGTTTTGTTTGTAAGACTACGAAATTCAGAATTACTCCATACATTTACCGCTTTTCCACTGTCGAAATAGATATATTTATCTGCAAAATCCACTGTCCATGCCAAGCGATGTTCAGCAATGATAATTGTGGTACCTGCGTCTTTTTCTTTGATAATAAGATTTTTCAAATCTTCGATTGCACTACTATCTAGATTTGACGTAGGTTCATCAAGTACCAGAATTTGTGGATTCAGCATGCAGGCAGCTGCAAAAGCTATACGTTGTTTTTCACCACCTGCTAACCTAAAAATATTTCTGTCTAATAGATGTTCTATTCCAAATTCTTGGCTGACTTCTAGGATACGCTGAACTATTATTTCCGGCTCATATCCACTGTTTTCGCAAGGAAAAGCCAGTTCAGCAGTAGTGTTTACATTGAAATATTGAGTTTTTGGATTTTGAAAAACACTGCCTACATGAGACACATAGTTTTCAATCTCGCTCTGTCCAGACATAAGCCCAGCCACAGTACTGTCTCCTACTAAATCACCTTCAAAAAAATTAGGTATAAGACCGTTAAATAGACGGCTGAGTGTAGTTTTTCCACTGCCACTTTTACCACACAGAATTACACACTCACCTTTGTTAATTTCCAAATTAACATTATCTAGAATCTTGTCGCAACTGTTTATATAGTTGTAAAATATATCTTTTACTTTAATAATGCTTTCCATATTCTTTTACCTCGCTATAAATATAATCAGCGGCATGGTGCATATGGCCATATAGATAACATCCTGTAGGTTCATTTTTATCTGTGTCATACAAGTATGTGTCCCTTTTAGACCGATACCTTTTGTCAAGGAAGAGACAGACAGATCCTGTGCCACATTATTCCCATTCATCAACAGTGGCATCAACACATATTCCAATGTTTGTACAGGGCGTAAAAGCATAGAACCACCACCGGAAACAATCCCGCGAAATGCCATAGCATTTTTTATCTGCATATAGTCTTCTTTTATGGTTGGGAAAAAGCGGACAATAACCATGCATGGTATAATCACACATTCTGGTATATGCAGCTTTCTCATTGTGCACACAAATTCACTGATTGTGGTAGTCGAAAAAGCATAAGCGCCGGCAATAATACATGGCAACATCATTCTAATAGATACTGCAAATAGTGACAGCAACACCAATATAAATCCATCAGCGAAAGGTAATATAACTATATCTGTCAGCAAACAACCGTAGTATATAATAAATAATTTTATACCAGTTCGACTCTTTCCATGTAAGAAAAACGGTAAGATAAAGAGAGTAGTCATACTGGCTTCTGTCACTGTATCAACATGAACAAACAACATGATATTGGACAATAGTAAAAGATATAGTTTTGTCAGTGGATTCAATCTACTCATTACACAATTCCAGCCTTTACAAAGTGCTTTTTAATCATTTTCTGTCCGAACACACCGCCGATAAAGGCACAAATGAAAATGGCTACAATGCAAACAATAAAAGTTGTGTTACTTATGTACTGGAACACCCCTTCTATATAAGCGGCATCTTTGCCTCTCTCCACCAGACTGGCTACATATTTGTCTTTCATAAACCACATAGGCAATACTGGACCTGTCAGACCATACGAAAAGATGATATAGCTTAACAATACAATGCTTTTCTTTTTGTAGTTGCAACTATAGGCAATAAAATCCGCTATTAAGCCACATACCATGTTAGCCGCAAACGTCAATACAAAATGCCCGGATGTGAAGAAGAACATCCCCATTACTACACCCATAACAGTGATACCACCAAATTTCTGTACTTTAGCTACCATCAGCATATACACACTACCGGAAATCAATGCAGATACAGCTGGTAGTAAGACATATGACAATCCCGGTAAAATAGCCGCCGAAGAAAACGTGGCAATTGCTACTAGCATGAAATAAAGTGCAGTAAACACACCGATAGAGATTAAATCAGGAATCGTTAATTTTCTTGTTGTATTCATAGTTACCTCCTCATGGTTAGTAAACACTAACTGTTTAAAATAATATCATAAATATTTTTGATTTTCAATATCCTGTTCCCTATTAGTTAGTAACTAGCAACCACAGCTGAAAGTAAAAAAAATCGCAAACCCTTGATTTAAGGATTTGCGATACTTTTCAATTAACCTATCAACTATGATTATCCTAGCACACATTCTTGCAAACATGGGATGCGTGCATTTTTTATACCTTTTAATTATCATTTTTCACCTAGATTGTTATTTAGTTTCATCCCTAACCAAATTAGTACACTTGGAACTATAGCAAAAAGCAATAAATAATATGAATTATCTATATTAAAAACAGTCATAAAAGGAAATGAATATGCATTATAAAGACAATAAGGTGCCCAATTTACATTTTGACTGACGTCTAGAGTACCATTAGATAAAAAATAAGTAAGTATCCATAGAAAAATTCCAATAATAGAGACTATCCAAACGCTAAGTCTCTTTCGTGTCAAATCCCATTTTAAACATATTTTCCCTGACATGAAATATGCAAACGCAGCTCCTAGCCAAATAATAACTGCTGTTATTTTACTCGCTATGCCATAAGCCAATTGACTATCATCAAGTGCACTCATGTTATTAATAATAAAAGTAAAAATAAAAAATGAAATAAAACTAATAATACCATGTATAAGCAGAGCTATAAATCCATTTTTAAACATAGTTCTCATTTCTCCTTATGATTAATTC
>NZ_CBDLAM010000168.1:0-8118 GCF_965301125.1 Anaerosporobacter sp.
TTTTACCTTAGTGATTCCTATATATGCAGAATATTCAAATCTGCAACTGGAACATCGATTAATAAATATATTACCGCTCGCCGAATTAGTATCGCTAAGTCACTCCTCTCTTCTGGAACAAGTGTAAGCGATGTTTACTCACAAAGTGGTTTTAATGATTATAGTAATTTCTTAAAAGCATTTACAAAAGCGGTAGGGGTTCCTCCCAAAAAATACGCTTTACATAGTAGTTCATAAATTATAAATACCCTGATAGCAAAACACATCTTATGTGATGTTTTTCTATCAGGGTATTATTTATCTCTTTTTATTCATTTCTTTTAAAATAATTTCTACCAAAGTCACTATCACGAAACATCTGTTTCTTCAATTCTTCTAAACTGTCATATTTGTATTCACCACGTTCATACGTATAGAAGTTAACTTTGATTTCTTGTCCATATAAATCATTATCAAAATCAAATAGATACGTCTCCACACCAGGTCTTGTTTCTCCACCAATGGTTGGTTTATATCCAATATTAGTAATACCTTCATATTCCCCAAATTTAGTTTCCGTCTTTGTAACATAAACTCCATTTGGTGGCAACAACTTATCAAACTGTGGGTAGATATTCGCTGTAGGCATTGATAATAATTTACGTCCAATTTGATTTCCATGAACTACAGTGCCTGTTATACAATATTTTCGACCAAGCATGGAATTCACTTGTTCAATATGTCCATCTGATAACTCTTGACGGATTGTTGAACTACTAACTACTTGTTCCTCTACAGAAACTTTATGAAACACTACTAATTCATAGCCATATACTTTGGATAAGCTTTCTAATAAATTTACATCACCTTTACGATTGTGACCAAAAGCAAAATCACTTCCAACTACCACTTTCTTAGCTCGTAACTTCTTACATAGAATCTCTTCAACAAAAGTTTCCGCTTGCATACATCTCATATCATCATCAAATGGTAAGGATAGCATAACTTCTATTCCTAATTGTTCAAGATATTCCTTCTTTTCTTCTTCTGTAAGAAGATTTCCTTCAATATGGTCCGTTCTTATTTTATCTACAGAAGAGAATGTAAACACAACTGGTTTAAGTCCTTGTTTTGTACAATCAAGTACTTCTCGAATCAGAAATTGATGACCAATATGGATTCCGTCAAACTTTCCAAGCGTAACTGCTGTATCAGATTCCATTTGAATCTCTTCTTTATTCGTTATATATCTCATAAAAACATCTTTTCCCCCTGCTTCTTGTATTCATTGACTAATTTAGGAACATCTTCACTGGCTTTAGATACGATTTCCCCTGCCATTCATAGATTGCACTAAATTGTTCATTTATATTATAGACTCTTACATTATGATTCCCCAAAGAACTTTTAGCTTCTTCTTTGTTTTTAATATGATCAAGCTTCAATGGATTTCCATTTGATAAAAAACGTTCTCCTAGTTCATTTACATATACTTTCGGATACTTAGGAAACATATCTTCAACAGAAGTCATTCGACAAGCAAGCTTGCCTTCTTCTTGTAATTTCTGAACTTCCTCTAAAGTTATGGCATCTTCTAGTAGAAAAGTGCTTACCTTAGTACGAACCAGACTCTTCATACAACCACCCGGGCCAAGGGCTTCTCCAATATCATGACACAATGTACGAATGTATGTCCCTTTAGAACAAGCTACTCTCATTCGAACCTCATGACAATCATCATTCAATTTTACTTCCAGAATCGTAATATCATGAATCATAGCCGGTCTAGGTTTTCTCTCAATTACTTTACCTTCTCTTGCTAGTTCATATAATTTCTTTCCATTAACTTTTAAAGCAGAATACATCGGTGGAATCTGTTCTATCTCTCCAATAAATGAATTCACCACTTCTCGTACTTGTTCTTCTGTTACCATGACTTCACTTTCTTGTAACACTTCTCCAGTGATATCTTGTGTATCTGTAACCTTTCCTAAAAGTAAAACCGTCTCGTATTCTTTATCTTTATCCGTTAGTAGATCACATAATTTAGTTGCATTTCCAAGGCAAACAGGTAAAACTCCAGTTGCATCTGGGTCTAATGTTCCTGTATGTCCAATCTTCTTTTGTTTTGTTATACCACGAAGTTTAGCTACCACATCATGTGATGTGAAGCCTTTCTCCTTATATATATTTATAATTCCATTAATCAATGTCTTCTCTCCTGATAATTCATTTGCGAGTCTAACCAATTGCCTACATAGGTCTATTAAACAAGATTTAGTTGTTTTAATTGCATATCAATATGTCTAACGATGTTATTAATTACATCATGCATAACACCCTTCATAGAACAACCGGCAGCTTTTACATGACCGCCACCACCAAAATATACAGCGATCTTGCTAACATCTACCGCTCCATTAGCACGCATACTTACCTTATATTCTTGTGCCTCTGTTTCATATATAAACACAGCAACCTCTACACCTTTCGTTACACGCAATTGATCAATAACTCCATCTAAATCCTTTGAAGTCACTTCATAGAATTCCATTGTCTTTTTACTAAGCGTTGATACAATACATTTGTCATTGAGTAGAAGAAAACTCTCAAGTAAGCATCTTCCTAAAATTTGATTTTGAAGATATGTCTTTTGATAAAAACTTTCATCAATAATCCTTGATGAGGAAACACCTTTACTAAGCAACTTACCTGCTATGGTCATTGTTTTTTCCGTTGTATTGGAATGCTTGAATACACCTGTGTCATGTACAATACCAAGATATAATGCTTCCGCTGTTTTTAATGAAATCTTATCTTCCTCAAATACACCAAACATTACCTCACAAGTTGAACTTGCCTCCAAACAAACATGATTTACATCGGCAAATTTTGTATTACTTATATGATGGTCAAAACAAATTGTTTTCTTGGCATTCTCAAATATTGGTCCAGCATTTCCTAAGCGATCTATACTTCCACAATCAAGAGATAAAAACAAATCATACTGCTTTACATCTGTATTATAGTCTGTATTAATTTGATCCAAATCTGAAATCATATGGAAAGAATCCGATATTGACTCTAAGAAAACATCTACACGAATATCTGGTCTATTCTCTTTAATATAATGATATGTTGCCATACAAGAACCTGTACAATCGCCATCCGGGCGTACATGACCTGATATTGCAACCGTTTTAACCCCATCTAATACTTCTAATATATTCATCCATAACACCTTACTTTCTCTTTAAAGTTTCTTTCTGTATGACATTTAATGTAATGATACCATAGAATTTGTGAAAAATCTACTATACAACTTTTATAGTGAACAATGATTCAAAAAGGCAATCATCATCAGGTATTCCCTACAACTAATGAAGATTGCCTTTTGGTCTAGGTTTGTATCTAATCAAACTATAGACTCTATATATATTTTTGTAGTGTTCTTTTTGTTAATTTTTAGTTAATTGTTTCGATACACTATTCGTTATCTGTGTCTGTATCTTCAACATCATCTGTAGCATCATTCAAATCTTTGTTCACATCATCAATCAGTTTTGACATGTTTACACCATATTCAATAGATTGATCCATAACGAATGTTAATTCTGGTGTATTACGAAGGTTCACAGTCTTTGCTAATTGCGTTCTTAAGTATGGAGCGGCACTTCTAAGCCCTTCATAAGTAGATTGTTTCTTCTCTTCATCACCTAAAACACTAATATATACTTTAGCATGTTTTAAATCTGGTGCCACTTCAACCGCAACAACAGATGTCATTGGGCTAATTCTTGGGTCTTTGATTTCTCTACTGATTAACATGCTTAATTCTTTTTGAACTTCACCATTGATTCTTGTGTTCTTAATACTGTTCTTTCTCATATAAACTCCATTTCCGCACTATTTAGATCGACGGCGCCAATTTGACCCCGTCGACTTAAGCAAAAGTGCTTTACGATTATATCAGGAAATCGCAATAACTAGATTAATTACTTTCTTGGTACTTCTACCATTGTATAGATTTCAACTTGATCCATTTCTTTCACATCGTTGAATTTCTCAAATACAAGACCACATTCATAACCTGCCGCAACTTCTTTTACATCATCTTTAAATCTCTTTAATGAAGCAAGATCACCATCAAAGATAACGATACCATCACGGATTATTCTTGCTTGTGAGCCTCGTACTACTTTACCATCTAATACGTAAGAACCAGCTATTGTTCCAAGTCCTGATGCTTTGAATACTTGACGAACTTCTACATGACCAAGTACTTTTTCTTCATATGTTGGGTCAAGCATACCCTTCATAGCTGCTTCAATATCTTCAATTGCATTGTAGATTACACGATATAGACGTAAATCAACTTTCTCACGATCAGCAGTATCTTTTGCTGTATTATCAGGTCTTACATTAAAACCAATGATAATAGCATTAGAAGCGCTTGCAAGAATTACGTCTGATTCATTAATTGCACCTACTCCACCGTGGATAATACGGATTGCAACTTCTTCATTAGTTAATTTTAATAAACTTTGTTTTACTGCTTCTACGGAACCTTGCACATCAGCTTTAACGATAATATTAAGTTCTTTAATATTACCAGCTTGTATTTGTGAAAATAAACCATCAAGTGATAATTTTGATTTTGTATCATCTAGTAATTTTTCTCTACTTTGTTTGATAAATGCTTCGGCAATCGAACGAGCTTCTTTGTCATTCTCAGTAGCCATGAAGATTTCACCAGCACCTGGAACTTCGTTAAGACCAAGTATTTCAACTGGTGTAGATGGACCCGCTTCTTTTACACGTCTACCTTTATCATCAATCATAGCTCTTACTTTACCATATGCAGAACCAATTGCAATAGAATCTCCTACGTTAAGAATACCTTTTTGAACTAATACTGTAGCAACTGGACCTCTACCTTTATCAAGCTCAGCTTCGATAACGATTCCTCTACCTTTACGGTGTGGATTTGCTTTTAGTTCACACATTTCAGCAGTTAATAGAATCATCTCAAGTAATTGATCAATTCCTTCTCCAGTGTGAGCAGATACAGGTACAAATACAGTATCTCCACCCCAATCTTCTGCTATTAATTCATATTCTGTTAATTCTTGTTTTACTCTTTCGATGTTCGCACTTGGCTTATCAATCTTATTGATTGCAACAATAATTTGAATTCCAGCTGCTTTTGCATGGTTTATTGCTTCAACTGTTTGAGGCATAACACCGTCGTCTGCTGCTACAACTAAAATAGCGATATCAGTTGATTGAGCACCACGCATTCTCATAGATGTGAATGCTTCATGTCCTGGAGTATCTAAGAAAGTAATTCTTTCATCGTTTACATTAACTACATAGGCACCGATATGTTGTGTAATACCACCGGCTTCGTTATTTGTTACATGTGTTTTACGGATTGTATCAAGTAATGAAGTTTTACCATGGTCTACGTGACCCATAACACATACTACAGGTGGACGTTTTTCTAATAAAGCTTCATCTTCTTCATCTTCTTTTAGTAATTCTTCAATCACATCCACTTTTTCTTCTAATTCTGCAATTACTTCAAATTCTAATGCGATTTCTTCTGCTTCTTCAAAAGTGATTTCTTGATTAATAGTTACTACTTTACCTTGTAAAAATAATTTCTTAACTAAGGCAGCGGCTGGCATCTTTAATTTATCAGAAAGTTCTTTTATTGTTAACACTTCCGGTAAGATAATTGTCTTAATGCCATCGTTTTCAATTTCTTGCACAGGTGCTGGTTTTGGCATAATAAATTGTCCTTTCTTTGGTGCAGCATTGTTGCTATTATTTTTGTTTGTATTTTTGTTATTATTTCTATCATAGCTATTATTATTTCTATTATTGTTTTTATCATAGCTATTGTTATTTCTATTATTATTTCTATTATCAAAACGATTGTTTCTATTATTATTTTTTAGGTTATTCTTTGAAGTATTGTATTGATAGTTGTAACGATTATCTTTAGTTCTATTTCCACGATTATAATTTGGACGATTGCTCTTATTACATCGGTTATCATTTGGTCGACTGTTGTTATTAACTCGGTTATCATTTGGTCGATTGCTATAATTACCTCGGTTATCACTTGGTCGATTGTTGTTATTACCACGGTTGTCATTTTGGTTATTGAAACGATTATTTGGTCGATTATCGTTGTTATTTGTATTGTTTGTCTTATTGTTTGTATTATTATTAGTAGTATTAGTATTATTCATATTTCGATTATCGTTCCTATTATCATTTCTATTATTATTTCGGTTGTCATTACGATTATATCCTTGACTACCTGTGTTGTTATTGTTTCTTTGATTATTTGGCCTATTATTATTCATTCTTTGATCACGAGAAGATGAAGCGTTGGTAGTTGTAGTTTCTACTTTCTTAGCTGATTCAATTGTTTTATTTGGAGCTTGAGTCTGATATTTATTACGAACCATATGAACTACATCATCTTCAATACTATTCATATGACTCTTTACCTCAATTCCTTTTTCTTTTAAGAACGAAATAATATCCTTACTAGACTTATCTAATTCTTTTGCTAATTCATAAATTTTAATTTTTGACATACTTACTACCTCCGCTATTCCACTACATTATTAAGTTGTTTCTGTGTTGCATCAGCCAAGCCCTTATCAAGCATTGCTAAAGAAGCTCTCATCTCTTTACCCATTGCATGACCTAGCTCTGTTTTCTCACCAAAAAAGTAAATTGGCACCTTATAGTAAGTACACATATTGGTAAACATCTTTTTGGTATTATCTGACGCGTCTGCGGCTACGATAACCAGTTCTGCTTTATGTTCTTTAACAGCTTTCTCGGTAGAGAACTCTCCACTTGCGACCTTTCCAGCCTTCGTTGCTATTCCAATATAGGATAGAATCTTGTTCTTCGTTTTAAAGTCATACTGCACTTCCGTATTAATTTGTTCCAAGATCTATCAACTCCTTTTCTAATTGCTCATACACTTCTTTTGGAATGCTTACTTTTAAAGAGCGTTCTAAACCTTTACTTTTTACTGCCTTTGAAAAGCAGTCTAAGGAATTACATATATATGCGCCCCTTCCATTTTTCTTTCCAGTCGCATCGATAATAATCTCATCTTCTGGGGTTTTAATAACTCGAAGCATTTCTTTTTTTGTTTTCATTTCACCACAACCAACACATTGTCTTAGTGGTATTTTTTTTGTTTTCATTTAATCACTTCCTAAGTGTATTACGATTTTATTTATTCCTCATCAAAGGATTCACTTGGTTCACTATTACCGTAAACTTGTGACTCACTTTTAATATCAATCTTATATCCTGTTAATCTAGCCGCTAATCTAGCATTTTGACCTTCTTTACCGATTGCAAGTGATAATTGGTAATCAGGAACAACTACGTTAGCTGTTTTTTCTTCTATATTAACATCTACTGAAACAACTTTGGCTGGGCTTAATGCATTCTCAATTAATACAGCTGGATCATCACTCCAGTTGATAATATCGATTTTTTCACCTCTAAGTTCATTTACAATTGCATTAACTCTTGCTCCGTTAAGGCCTACACAAGCGCCTACAGGATCAACGTTAGGGTCGTTTGAATATACTGCCATCTTCGTTCTTGATCCAGCTTCTCTAGAGATGCTCTTGATTTCTACAGTACCATCTTTTACTTCTGTTACTTCAGCTTCGAATAATCTCTTAACTAACTCTGGGTGTGTTCTTGATACAGTAATTCTAGGGCCTTTTGTTGTGTCTTTTACTTCTAATACATATAGTTTAATACGATCTGTAGGTTTAAAACGCTCTCCTCTAACTTGCTCATTTTCAGTTAAAACAGCATCTACCTTACCTAAATTAATACTTACATTATTGCCTACATAACGTTGCACGATACCAGTAACGATATCTTTTTCCTTACCATAGTATTGGTTGAAAAGAACTTTTCTTTCTTCTTCACGAATCTTTTGCACAACTACTTGTTTTGCCTTTTGAGCTGCAATACGGCCGAAGTTTTTAGGTGTAACTTCAACATGAACAATGTCGCCTAGGTTGTTCTTAGGGAAACGAAGAATTGCTTCTGCTTCACTAATTTGAGTAACTTTATCTG
>NZ_CBDLAM010000169.1:0-8057 GCF_965301125.1 Anaerosporobacter sp.
CTTGATCCCAAATCAAGCGCTCTAGCCAAGCTGAGCCACACCCCGTATTCTATTTAGTTAAGACTTAAAACTCTTAAATACTTCGTTTCTTATTGTAACTTGTTTTCAGCAGTTTTTTCTGTATCGCCTCAACGCAAGAATTATTATATTATAATCAAAAAGAAATGTCAACACCTTTTTTTATTTTTTTTAATTTTTTCAAAAATATTATTTTTTTGCACAATTAAGTTAATTCAGCGTAACCATTCTATATCATCTTCAATCTGGCAAACCCTTGTGTTTAAAGGATTTATGACTTATATATATACATTTACAATCAAATCATCTGTATACTATTCTGTCCAATCCATAAGAACTTCATTCATAATTTTAAAGAAGGCATAACTTACCACATACAAAGCTATTCTGATACCACACCTTAATCTAGTATTAACAGAATAGCTGCATATTTTAATTATAATTGCAATAATTAATATTAAAGCATATCTCTCCCCTTCGATCTATCTCCATAATCAAAAAGGAAGGTGTGCGTCCATCTTGTCTTGGTAATGATATACTACCAGGATTAACAAGATATGTTTCTCTTCGATATTCTACACTAGGTATATGGGTATGTCCATACATTACGATGTCAAAACCATTCTCTAATGCTGTTTCAAGCAAATAATCCGTACCATAATTCACATGATAACGATGCCCATGTGTTAATAGTACACGGTAAGTTCCAAATGTAACTATCTTCTCTCGCTCCACATCAGTAAAATAATCATTGTTACCAGATACAATATACGTTTCACAGTTTACAAGATTTCTAATGTACTCTTCCTGCCCCTCAAAATCCCCTAAATGTACAAATGCATCTATTGGTCCGACCTTATTAATTACCCCTTCTAGATAGGAAGTTCTTCCATGAGAATCACTTACAATTAACACTTTCATACCAGCCCTCCACTTCATTAAGCAGATATTAGCTTTTTCATAGCCTCTAATGCTTTACCTCTATGACTAATTTGGTTCTTCTTTTCTATATCAAGCTCTGCTGTAGAACAATTGAATTCAGGTACCATAAAGATTGGATCATAACCAAAACCATTCTCTCCACGCTCTTCATATCCAATATATCCTTCAATTGTACCACGAGTTGTAAGCTTCTTTCCATCAGGGTATACACATGCGATTGCACAAACAAATCGTGCCGTTCTTTCCTCTGGTTTTGCGTCCTTTAATTGGTCAATAATATATTGATTTTTAATATGGTAAGAAGTCTCTTCACCTAGAAATCGTGCAGAGTAGATTCCTGGTTGCTTGTCCATATAATCTACTTCTAAACCAGAATCATCAGCTAACACAATTTCATTCATTTCTTCTGCAATGACCGACGCTTTTATTAATGCATTTTCTTCAAAAGTTTTCCCATCTTCTATAATTTCTTTATCATAACCGATATCTTTTAATGATAGTATTTCATAACCTAAATCTGCTAGAATTATTCTAACTTCTTTCATCTTACCTGCATTACCCGTAGCAAAGATTATTCGTTTGCTCATATATCGCTTATCCTCCAATTCTAGTCTTTTATTTGATAGCTAGACTCTTAACTTCTTTCTTCATCTATTCTTCTCTTTGGTGGTCTTGGCCCCATAAATTGATATAAATAAGTCTTTAGCATACCATTATAGATCTTTCTATTCTTATCAGCCTTGCAACCAATATATTTTTCTGCATCTTCATAACTTGTAATTACAAACTTAGACCATGTATCAAGGTTCTTAAAAGCTTGCCCAATTTCTTTATATAGAGGTGGCATCATAGATTTCTCTTCCAAACGTTCCCCATAAGGAGGATTCGTAATAATAAATCCATACTTTTTAGGATTACTTAAATCTTTCACTGCTCTTTGTTGGAAATGTATATATTGATCTACTTCAGCCATCTGCGCGTTCTCTCTTGCAGCTTTAACAATTTCTCCATCAATATCATATCCTTGAATATTCATCTCAACGTCATGTCTAATAACATCATTCGCTTCTTGAATTGCCTCATACCAACATTTCTTAGGAATCATATCTGTCCAGTCTTCTGCTATAAAAGAACGATTCATACCAGGTGCAATATTTGCTCCAATTAATGCAGCTTCGATTGGTATGGTCCCGCTACCACAGAATGGATCTACCAATATACGATCCTTATTCCACGGTGAAAGTAAAATAAGTGCTGCAGCAAGTGTCTCCGTAATAGGTGCTTTACTTGTTAACTTACGATATCCTCTTCTATGAAGTGACTCTCCAGATGTATCAATCCCGATTGTTATTTCATCTTTTAAGAACGTAACACGGATTGGATACGAATTTCCCGTTTCTTCAAACCAATTTGCCTTATACATGTCTTTTAAACGTTCCACCATTGCCTTCTTCATAATAGATTGAATGTCTGATGGGCTGAATAACTTACTTTTTATAGATGTAGCTTTTGCTACCCAGAACTTCCCGTCAACAGGTATATAATTTTCCCACGGTACTGCCTTCGTTCCTTCGAATAATTCATCAAATGTTTCTGCTTTAAACTTAGCAACCTTTAATAAGACACGCTCTGCCGTTCTTAAAAATATATTAGCTCTACAGAAAGCACTTTCATCACCTGCAAATGTTACTCTACCATCATCAACTTGTACAATTTCATAACCTAAATCTACAATTTCTCGTTTTAAAACCGCTTCCATACCAAAATGGCAAGGCGCAATAAATTCATATCGGTTCATAATAATCTCCTTCTTAACATCTATACATACAGATAAAGCCCCTACACTAACCATTTTAAGCAAGGGGCTCTATCTTCATACATATATTACCAAGACAAAATGGATAAATCCACGTCATCTCTTTATCAGTTCTTTAGTATATCCTAGTATTTAATATTAAATCACTTTTTAATTAGAGTCAACAAAATTCCATATTTTTATTAACATTATTATCTTTCTAAAACACCTCTATATGCATGTATTCCTCCATATACATTAAGTATAGAATATCCCAATGTACATAATTCTTTTGATGCTAACATACTCATACTACCTCTATCGCAATATAAGATGTATTTCCTGCCTTTAACCAATTGCTTCATATTACTCATTAAATCATCGTAAGGAATGTTTATGGCTGTAGGTATATGCCCTCTTCTATAATCTACTTCATCCCTTAAGTCAATTAATATATAGTCAAAGCTCTGCATATAAGTATTCAACGTTTTAACTGCGATTGTTTCAAAACACATATTATCACCAACCATTCTATTATATTTTATTCAATAAAACGACAATTGGTGAATTTATTTTCTAGCAATTGCTATATTTCTAGTTTTTTCTAAGCTACATATCTATTTCTATATCATACTTATTGATTTTTCTAAAACAAATAAGCTATCGCATTTGTACCTATGTGATACTACATGCGATAGCTTATTCTTCTAAATGCTAGTGTTCAAAAATGTAATACTTAACGTATATTATCTACTGTTGTTTTGGCTACTAGTATTTTTTGTTGTATTTTTTTCGTTGTTAGCATTTGAAGCTTTGTTTTGACTATTAGCATTTCTGCTGTTGTTTGCATTCGTTGATGCATTTGATGTTGCATTAGATGACGAATTTGCATTTCTGAAACTACTTTGATTTGAATTTTGATAATTATTCATTTTTAGTTCCTCCTAAAATAAAATATTTTAATTACAGAAATTAGTATCTTCAAATTAAAATAAAATATACATACAAAATAATTATTTTAAGAAATATTTTGTATAAGGAGAAATGACTGTAAGCGCTTTCATAAATGTATATAACTATATTATGTATATATTTCCATTAATTACTTTATCTGCTAGAAACGAGTGATTTAGCATATTTTTCCTAGGTTTTACAAGGCTTTTTGCTCTTTTAACTGTTGCTTTTTAATCATGATTGTTATATAATATGAATGTATTAATTGAGTTCATCCTTCAAAAGGACTCTTTAGTACACTATATAACCCCTTATTAATTATTTATACTCCCCTCATCGAAACACCGCCTTGGCTCCCCCTTGGCGGTGTTTCATTTTATATTTCTTTAAATGATTTTACATAATACTATTTTAATGTTGTTAAACAATAAATATACTTAATTAATGTTGTTAAACAATAAATATACTTGATACTATCTTCTAGAAATAATTCGTACCAGCAGATACATAAGTAATATCGGTATCCCCACACTTACAAATAATTGGATGGCTAAACTACCCACGAAGATAATAACCATAATAATCAATGCTAATATTGCAATTCCTAATATACGATAACGCAATGGTATTTTTCCATTAAAGTTATAAGTTTTGCTATAACCGTGTTCATTATCGTTATATGAATCAGATCCATTTGGATATTCTTCTTGATATGAATTATCATACGTATTATTATAATTGGTTTTCCCTAGCTTTGAAGTTTCAATTATTGTCCTCGCTATTAATCTGGGATCACCTAATTCCCCCATCACTTGATCTATAGTCCTACCGCTTCGTAACTGATTATCTATATATTCACTATAATATCGGACGTTGTTTTCTATTTCTATACTTGGAATTTCTGTATAGAGGCTTTCTCTTAAATCTTTAATGAATTCTTCCTTCGTCACATTAATCACTCCCTTCTTAGTCTAATAAAGGATCCTTTATTTAATAGAATAACATTATATATTATAAAGCGTTCACGATAAATTATTTATTATTCTAACATACTATAATTATTAGGTAAATAAGACGATAATTAATTTTCTATTAAAATTCGACTCATCAAATCGGACTTATCAAACACGATAATACTCGTTTAGCATGTCAGCACTACATGTAACAAAAAAAGGTTCTATAATAAACCTGCTAAGGTTTGTCAAGCCATTATTTTAAAATATTTTTATTTAAATATGTAATAATTTTAGGCATACTAATAAAAGAGCAAAAAACTCCCCTTTTAAAAGTATGCCTATGTTTATATTATACGTGATTTACATCACGTACTTTGGCATAATATATTCTTAAAAATTTGTTTAATCCTGCTACTTTAGCTACCTTTTTGGGTTTTCCTTCTAATTCTTTCTTTTTTATATAAATATATATATCATTGTCGATTGGTTTCTGTCTTGTAAAGGATGCCATTATCTCATAGCCTACTTTCCTTAAAGACTTTGAACCTCTTTTAGAAATTCTCCTATTAGTACCATAAAATTGTCCTGATTGATATGCTGGAGCATCTATACCAGCATAAGCAATTAATGCACTCGCATTATGAAATCTACGCACATCACCAACTTCAGCTATAAATCTTGGTGCTAATTTCTCTCCAATTCCTTTCATTGATATTAAAATATCATATTCTACTAAAGTTTTTGCAATATTTTTCATTTGTGTTAAAATCATATCTGTGGATGTATTGATTTCTCGATACATACGTATAGCCTCTAAGATTAACATTTTGGTCGATGGATCTTGAGAGGATAAAGTAGGGATTTTGCTATTAGCCAATGCATATATTTTTTCAGCTTTTGATTGGCTAGTTCGATATCCCTCTTTTTTTGCCCATTGATTATAATTTGTTATAAATTGTTGTTGGGAGAACTTTGTAATATTATCATAATGCCAATATTTCTTCACAAATCCATTCAACTTATCACGTTTTATATCTTGTGAATCATTTTCTATTAAAGTTGAAATTTGTGGCATCGCCTGTTCTAATAAATTCAACAGACCTAATTTGCATTTCACTCGCATGTTAATATATTGATTATACTGTCTAGAAAGCAATCTTAATTGTTCATATCTAGTATCTTTTTCATTATAAGATTGTAATTTATACCAATTATCAATTCCATAGTTTGCAATCGTAATAGAATCTTTTTTATCTGTCTTGCCTGGTCTTATATTTGTATTCGCATACTTATTCATTAATAAAGGATTAATAACTGAAACAAAAAGATTATGACTAAGTAATTGTTTTAAAATAGGTAAATGATAAATTCCTGTGGATTCCATTACTATTTTAGTTTCTTCATGTAAAGAATGAAGAAATAATACTAGTTCATTAATTGATTCTTTAGTATGCTCGACAATATATGGTTTTTTCATAATACTTCCATGTGGAGCTAAAATACATACAGTGCTTTTATCTTTTGAAACATCAATACCTACACTGATCATGTGTCTACCTTCCTTTCCCATCTAATCTTATTACTATTCATATTTGCTCGTGACACGAAAGACATCTAATGTTTTCAACCTGCTTAATCGAATATTTATAATAAGTAGATGGCTGACTCTTTATTATACGGATGCGAAAATCCAATGTTGGGGACGCCAACCATTAAGGTCTACCTATTATAACAAAAATAAGAGCAAGTGTCATAGCTAATGAGACTATGATCTTACTCTTATACTGTACAAAATGTTGGGGTATACGATTAACCTATCGTATTCCTCAGCATTTTTTAGTATACTAAAAGAAAAACCTCCAAGCGCCAGTCTACCAAACAGATCACTCGGAGGTGCATAAATGCATAATCATTGTATCAATAAATTACTCAATTTAAAAGATGTAAAAATAAAAAAAATTATTCAAGCTGATCATTCCATTGAAATTCACATTGAAACAGAACCTGTTGTGCAGACATGTCCAGCTTGTGGGAGTGAAACAAAACGAATCCATGACTATCGTAATCAGAAAATCAAGGACCTTCCTTTTCAGTTAAAGGATTGTTATCTTGTTTTAAGAAAACGTAGATACATTTGTACTTGTGGTAAGCGCTTTTTTGAATCCTATCCTTTCTTGGCTAAATACCAACAAAGGACAAAGAGACTTACTATGAAAACTGCTGATTTGTTAAGAGATACTGTTTCTATCAAGAAAGTCGCTGAATTAACCAATTTATCTACTAATACTGTTACTCGAATCCTTGATACGATTAGTTATAGTTGTCCTAAATTAGGAGATTCCATTTCTATTGATGAGTTCAAGGGTAATGCTGAAACAGGTAAATATCAATGCATACTTGTAGATCCCAAGAAACGAAGTATATTAGACATACTTCCAAATCGTACTCAAAGCCACCTTTCAGCGTATTTTAGAAAAATGAATCGCTCCGAACGTTATCGAGTTAAATTTTTCATTTGTGATATGTGGCAACCTTATGTAGATATGGCTCAATCATATTTTCCAAATGCCAAAGTAATTATTGATAAATATCATTTTATTAGACAAGTTACTTGGGCAATCGAGAACGTAAGGAAACGGTTACAAAAATCAATGATTCCATCTCTTCGTAAATACTATAAACGCAGTCACAAGCTGATATTAACTCGATATTCCAAGTTAAAGGATGAAAATAAAAAAGCCTGTGACCTAATGCTACAGTATAGCGATGATTTGCGATTAGCTCATAAATTAAAAGAAGATTTCTATGATATTTGTCAATGTGAGCAATATAAAAAACAACGCCTAGACTTTTTGGATTGGATTAAGATTGCCGAAACTTCTGGTATTCCTGAATTTGAAAAGTGTGCTACTACTTATAGACATTGGTTAAAAGGTATACTAAATGCTTTTAAATATGGGCTAACCAATGGTCCTACAGAAGGGTTGAATAATAAAATCAAAGTATTGAAGCGTACATCTTATGGAGTACGAAATTTCAACAGATTTAGAACCAGAATTTTACATGCTAACTAAAAAATCAAATAGACTGGCACTTGGCTTTTTTCGTGTGCCCTAAAATATCTGTTATAGGACAAAACATAAAAATAACTCTTTATCCAGTATTGGTACGGGTGCAACGCACCTCGTACCCCAACACTTGACAAAGAGCCCAAAAAAACACCGTAAGATAACTTACGATGTTTATATTGTGCGTTAGAGGATTCGAACCCCCGACCTTTTGGTCCGTAGCCAAACGCTCTATCCAGCTGAGCTAAACGCACATATTATTTAATTGATATGCCGGCGACCGGAATCGAACCGGTACGGGCGATTAGGCCCGCAGGATTTTAA
>NZ_CBDLAM010000170.1:0-7991 GCF_965301125.1 Anaerosporobacter sp.
CTTCTATTTGTTACAAAATATATAGCATAAGAATACAAACTACTGCATTCTTATAAAACAAATACAATATACAAAGGAGACATTTTTATGAATAAGATACTATCTTTAATCAGAACGACGAAAGAGGGGCATTTGATTAAATTATTGAACACCAAATAGCATGGGGACAATACGTAACAGCTAAATCGAACTAAGACAGATTTCTTTGAAGCTAAGGTAACAAACTACACAAAAGCCGCAGCATTCGACTTTGACGGATTAGAACAATAATAAAATAATAAATATGTAATGGAGAATCAACAATGAAAATACTTAACAAATTTGATATTAAAGCTAGATTAACTTTAGCTTTCTTTGCTATTATGCTACTTTCACTTTTTATGGCTATATCAGCTATAGGTGGTCTAAACTATTCAAGAAAAAAACTAATAGAGTTTACAACAGGTTCATACCTTACTGATATTTCTGTTAAGATGATTCGTATTGAATCTGGACTTGCCGCTATTGCACTACGAGATATGTACATTACAGACAATCATGAAGACTACGATGAATTAAACAATAACATTCATGAATACATGACAGATTTAGATCAAAGAATTAATGAATTAAAAGAGAATCCTTATTCAAATTATGATTTAGTTGAAAAATTAGAAGTTAAATTAAACGAATGGAAAGAAATCGCTGATACTACTTTGCATGCTATCCTAGAAGGTAACGATGAAACAGCAAAAAAACTAATTGTTGAACAATGTTCTAAACTATTAAACGAAATGAAAGACGTATCTGTTGAACTTGATGAATATACATTATATCAACAAGAAGATGTACTAAAATCTAGTGTTAATGTGACAAAAGGAACTGTTTTATTTGTTACATGTATATTAATAGTTGTATTTATATTAGGTTCAGTTATTAGTGTTAAAATGAGCTTAAGCATTGTAAATCCATTAAAAGAGCTTGAAATCGTAGCAAAAGAAATGTCAAAAGGTAATTTACGAGCAGAGATTACTTATGAAAGTACTAATGCAATCGGTAGATTAGCTGACAGTATGAGAGAATCAACAAGTACAATTAGAGAATACATTGATGATATTGATAGAGTTATGAATGAAATAGCTGATGGTAATCTTACCGTAAAACTTGATAAGAACTATATTGGAGATTTCGTTAATATTAAAACAGCTATCAATAAATCACTTTCTAGTACAAGCAACACATTATCAGAAATCGGCAAGATAGGTAGTCTATTTGCTGATATGTCAGCAGTTATGGCTGACGATGCAGAATCTCTTTCAGATGGCGCTACAGACCAAGCTAGTATTATTGAAGAATTCCTTGCTCAAACAGATACAATATCACAAAGCATTATTGACAATGTAGAACAAGTAAATGAAAGCACTAAAATGATTAATAGCACAAAGTGTAAAACAGAACAAGGTATCACTTTAATGAATGAAATGCTACAAGAAATGAACGCTATTCGTCAATCTAGTGAAAACATTTCAGAGATTACAGGCGTTATTAATGATATTGCAGAACAAACTAATCTATTAAGCTTAAATGCTTCTATCGAAGCTGCTCGTGCAGGCGAAAATGGTAAAGGTTTTGCTGTAGTAGCTAGTGAAATTAGAGAATTAGCACAAAGAAGTGCAAAAGCTGTAAAAGACATTGAAGACCTTACAAGAGCTAGTAATAGGCAAGTAGATATTGGACAGAAGAAGCTTGGTAATATGTCTGATGAGTTAAAAGGTATTAGCGAATCTGTTGTTAAAACTGATGAAATGATGAATAAATTGTTGTCTAATGCAGAACTTCAAAGCACAACAATACAAGAATTAAACGCCGGAACTAATCAAATAGCTAATGTTGTAGATCAAAACGTTGTATCAGCTAAAAATAGTGCTGATAACAGTAATGAACTTAAAGATCAAGCAGAAAAGCTGAGAGAGATGATAAGCTTTTTCAATATAGATTAAAAATGAAATAACATAATATAGTAGGAAGTGGCTATGAACCGACCTCTGTGAGACTATCCTAAAGATTGTGTAAACCTCTAAATTGATGTAAGATAATTACAATCAGTTTGGAGGTTATTTTTATGGGAAAAAGAACAAGAAATGAATCACCACAAAAGCAAGTAATGCGAGAATTGATGCAGGAGTATCTGAAAAATAATGATATTAGCGTCAAAAATGGTACTGATGTTAATTCTATCATGAAAGATATGATGTCTGTACTGCTAGAAGGTGCTTTAGATGAAGAACTTAATGAAGAATTAGCCTATTCTAAATATGATTATCGTAATAAACAGACTTCAAATAGCAGAAATGGACATTCCTCAAAAACAATGCATACATCTTATGGGGATATGGAAGTTGCGATTCCACGAGATCGTAATGGAGAATACGAACCACAGCTTGTCAAAAAGTATCAAAATACAGTCTCTCAAGACATGGAAGAAAAGATTATATCCATGTATGCAAAGGGTATGACAACTGGAGATATTGAAAGTCATATGCGAGAACTGTACGACATTGATATCTCTGATAGTACGATTAGTAGAATCACGGATAAGATTCTTCCCATCGTAAAAGAGTGGCAGGAACGCCCACTTGCAGATGTGTATGCTGTAGTTTTTATGGATGCAATTCATTATCATGTACGTAGCGAAGGACGTATTGTAAAAAGAGCAGTCTACATAGCGTTAGGTATCGATATGGAGGGGCATAAAGATGTTTTAGGTATGTATGTAGGTGAAAATGAAAGTGCAAAATTCTGGCTTTCCATTATGAATGGGCTAAAAAATAGAGGTGTTCAAGATATATTAATCGCATGTGTCGACGGTTTGAGCGGATTTCCTCAAGCCATTGATGCGGCATATCCTCAAACAGAAATACAACAATGCATTATTCATCAGATTCGGAACTCTACTAAATTCGTTTCCTACAAAGATATCAAGAAACTAATGATTGATTTGAAGGAAGTATATGCAGCTCCGACAGAAGAAATCGCATTAGATAAACTTGAACATTTTGCAGAGAAATGGGACAGTAAATATCCAAAAATTTATAAGTCTTGGACAGAGAATTGGACAACACTATCTACATATTTTAAATATCCGGAGGCCGTTAGAAAGCTAATTTATACTACAAATGCGATAGAAGGATTTAATCGTCAGCTTCGTAAGGTAACTAAAAACAAGACGGTATTTCCGTCTGATGATAGCTTACTAAAGATGCTGTATCTAGCAACTATGGATATCACCAAAAAGTGGACAGGACATCGACAAGATTGGGGTCAAATTCATTCCCAACTAGAGATTTACTTCGAGGAACGTCTCCACTAATTCAAGTCTATGACTAGCCTGATATCAAAGGCTTTATTGACATGTAAAAAAATAGATGTATAATGCAGATAAGGGCAAAACCAACTTACTTGGCCTTGCCCTTACTATAACTATTAACAATTCTTATATCAATTTTGCTATTTACACAAAACTTGAAACAGTCTCACCTCTGTCAAGTAGACAGGCTAAATAATTAAAATATATAAGTTGATACGACCACATAGTTGGTCGCAATTCGGTAATGTAAAAAATTTTGTTTCTATGTAAGCGTCTTCTCAAGCACGCATTTAAAAAAGACGTCAACGCCAGTATAATAAAATTACTGGTGTTGTGGCGTCTTTAAGTTTTTACATTTCTCTGGTATCTTTTCTGACCACGGAAGCAAATCAAATACCTGTAACGTATCGTTCATTTGAATCTGTTCGATGACATATTCGAGATAATACAAAGGTTTTAGGTTGTTTACAATCGCCGTCTGTTATTCTTTTGTAATTTGAAATATGCTCAAATAGTAATGTGGAATTTCCTCTTCAAAATATAGTTCAACTTGAGTTCAATCAATCGATTGTAGAACGTCGTTAATATTATTTATTGCTATCTGCTTAGGATATTCTCGCGCATAATTTTTCCATGAATAAATTACTTCTTCACCAAACAATGGTATACATTTTCTGATAGTATCCAACGCATTACTACTATATAAATCAATCCTAAATTCATTGACAATTATATTGTCCTCTCTTGCCTCATAATTATATGGATAAAAATATTTAGCATTCAATCTTTATACTTAATAAGGAAGTCAAGTCAATCAGTGCGGAAACAAATTTGATGGTAAGAATCACACGAGTATAATTTTCTTTCCAAAGTAGTTTGCTTTTCTTTATGAATATTTATGGTATAATTTTCTATAATCAAAAAGTTCTAGTGGAGGTATCGATGATAACTATATATGATTGGTTTGGGTATGAAGTTTCAATTAAGGATAGATACAAACTTATAAAAGAGGCAGGATTTGATGGAGTCTTACTATGGTGGAGTGACGGATTTGGACGTGGTGCTGATTATCGCGAAGGTGTACAGCATGTTATTAATGCAGGGTTGATGATAGAAAACATGCATACCCCTGTACAAAATCAGAATAATCTTTCACTTGATAATATAGATGGAGAGAATGTTTTTGAATGTTATTCAGAATGCATCAAAGACTGTGCAGAAGTTAAAATCCCCACTATGGTAGTACATTTGCCTAATGATAATTTTCCAATTACTGAATTAGGAATGGAAAGAATTAAGCGAATAACAGAGAAAGCAGAACGCCTAGGAATTAATATTGCTATGGAAAACTTGAGTAATGTTAATAATATAGCTTGTGTATTGAATTCTATTAATTCCAAACAAATAGGATTCTGTTATGACAGTTGTCACCATGCGAATAATGAAAATGCAGGTGATTTATTAGCTAAGTATGAAAAACGTTTGATGGCATTGCACTTGCATGACAATGGTGGTGCTAGAGGACAACACCAGTTACCGCTTGATGGAAATATAGATTGGCCTACAGTTATGAGAAAAATCGCAGAAACTGGCTATAAAGGTGCAACTGCTTTGGAGCCTATGAATTGGGGATATGAGGATTTATCAATTCAAGAGTTTCTTTGTAAAGCATATGAGAAGGCAAAGACGTTAGAAAAGCTGAGATTTGAATAACATAGTGCAACCACTTTATCTCTACTCCATATCTTTTATCGAGAGTGTAAATATTTCTGTGTTTTTTCTATGATTTCATATAATATTCTGAATAGGGCATAATGCCAGAAATCCTTTATTTATAAGGATTTCTGGGCTCTTCCCACATCCCGCCTCAGGATTAATTATCATAGTAAGGTTAGATTATTATCAAGAGCATTCTCTAAAAGACATAAATAATCGATTTTATTTTGTATATAGCACCCTTCATAAAAACTTGATTTTTTTAAATCTTCTTTAATGACCAATTTATCGAACTCATTTAGAGCTAAAGCTTAAAGGTTAAATTCATATTTATTTACTTTTATTTATTATTTTTATTATACACTAATCAAGCGTTGCAAAAATGTAAAAATACAGTTATAATTAACAAATATAAAAATTCAAATAAGGCGAAAAGAAAATGGATAAAGAATTATTTATATGTCTTTTTAATCCTACATTAGTTCCTGTAAGAGAAAAAGATTCATCTTTTCCCTTACCTAAGATAATAAATATCATATTCCTTATCCAAATGATAACCTAACTTTTCTGATAAAGCTACTGAAGCCATATTTGCCGATTCCCATTCAGGGTAAATACCTCTCTTTAAACATTCTAAGATTAAGGAAGCTGCACATGCAGCTGCAATGCCTCTTCTTCTATAGTCATCTAATGTGCCTATCGTTACACTGATAGTGCTTTTATATGTATTATACGAAGATGCTATGGAAATAAGTTCTCCATCTTTAAAGGCAACATAACCCAGTCCATTTTCTTTAAAATCATCATACGACCTATAAAAGCAACAACCATCAGCAGCCCAGTCAATATTAAGAACCTCATTGTAAATTTCTTCATCAATTGACTTAATCTCATATTCTGGTACAACCTTCTCGATTAATTGTTTTAAATTATTCTTATCAAAAGCATTAGGTTCATGTTTTATTGAATATCTCTTAGAAAAATGTAATTTATCAGATAAATTCTCCTTCAAATATGTAACCCATTGTGTTTCGCATGAATTGATAATTTTATGCTGGGCATATGTTTCTAGTATCTGTTTTGTTTCATCTGGATGTTTTATCTCCCCTAAAAGATAGCAGAAATCTGCTGCAATAATTATAGCTTCTTCTGGTTGTTCTATATTATCTACCCATGCGGCGCAGCTTGGATTACCCTCAAGAAACCATGACAACATAATATCATTTTTTCTGTAAGAACATAGTTCACTTAGCTTAATGTAGTCTACTTCATTTAATTTAATCATAGTAGTTCTCCGTTCAAGTGAGTATTTTTGTAAATTATGTAATAATTTTGTTTATTATAACATGTTCTTTTTTATTTTACAACTTATTCCATCATTAGCATTTAGGGAAATAGTCAATTTATATGAGTAAATTCATCTAAAACACTCCTATCAACGATTTCATTTGAAGATAAATCTAAAAATTCTAATTGACTAAATTTTTTAACGAATTTATTACTGTAATTTGATTCCTAGAGTGAATAACTCAAATCAAGCATGGTCAAGTTTTCTAAATCGGAACGATAGATTTTTCCTGAAGTTTTACCTATATTATCTCTTATGGATTGTTATAATGAGGGATCACTAATCGTTACTGTATCTTTATTTATACAAAATAAGTATATCCCTAGGCTGCCTATAATGAATAGGAAGACAGCTAAAATTAAAATAGTAGGCTTCTTCATATATCCTCCTGTTATTATTAATATAATAATCTCTTGGACTCTATAAACCTTATAAATCAAGGCTTATAGAGTCTGTAAATCCAGGCGGTCATACCGTCTATCAGAACTTTGTTAATAAGAATTGTTACTCCGTTTTTGGTTCTAAACTACATCCACCTTTCTAAAAATATATTGTTAACCATATCTACTTATTTCTTAATTGATCCAACTCAATCATTAATTCAAGAATTGTAGTTTCGTATTCATCCATCATTTTATTTCTTTGCTCTATTTCTGCTTCTAAGTCCCCCTTATCAGTTGATAATTCATTCGATGTATTTTTCTTCTGATTTTCTATTTCCTCAAGTTTTTTTTCTAACTTGATTGTCTCATCAGTTTTTTTGTTGAGTGTATCTTCCATCGACTTAATTCTTTCTTCTTTTTCTCTTAATGTTTTCAGCAGATTATCGTAATTATTTTTCAATTCATCATATCTTTGCGTAGAATCTTTAGTTTGCAATGTTTGAGACACTAAATTATCCTGTATCTTAGTTATTGTATTATCCTGCTCCTCTAGCTTTTGTAATTGTTTAAAGTTCGTACTTTGTAATGCGCCAATCAACTCCATTTTTTTACTCATTTCAGCTTCTACTTGCGTATATTTTAATTCTATGTTTCTCTTGCTTTCTTCTAGATCTAGTCGCTGTTTATTCATTAAATCGAATTGCTGTTGAAGCTCATCTTTATTATTTGTAATCTCTTGTAGTCGAAGCTCTTGATTCTTTAATTCGTTACTATAACTAATTTGTTCTTCATCTAATTCTCTTAATTTTTCTTCTAGAACTAATCTTTCTTCATTAATAGTTTTTTCTAGTTGTTCGATTCTATTATCTTTTTCTTGTACTGTGTTTTGTAGATCTACTAGTTTTTGCTCACGTTCATTTACATTTCTTTGAAGATTTTCTAATAAACTTTCCTTATCCATTAAACAATTAGTAAGCTCTTTATTTCTTTCTTCTCTCTCATCTAGATACAGTTGTAAAATTTCATTGCTTTCTTTCTGTTCTTTTACTTCTGAATAAAGTTTTTCTAATGAAGTATTTTTATCGTTCAGCTCATTATAGAGATTTTCTAAGTTCTGTTCCTTTTCCTCAATTTTTTTGTGTAGATCTTCAATGCTATATTCTTTTTCTTCTACGCTGCTTTGGAGTTTTATTATTTC
>NZ_CBDLAM010000171.1:0-6089 GCF_965301125.1 Anaerosporobacter sp.
GCTCTGGTAAAATACATAAAATACATTATAAAGAAAAAGAGGATACAATTTCCTTGTAAAGCAGGGTTAGAGAGTTTATATATAAATCAAAAGGGTGATGTTTTTATATGTGAAAATGGAATCCGAGTACAAGATTTTAATAAATCTAGTTATGTGTCATTGTTAACCTCAGTTTATGAAGAACAACCATGTTGTAATTGCTTTGCTCGATTTTTATGCGGTGGTTATTGTAAGAATAAAAATTCTAGAATAGTGGACATGTGTTTTGCTTTCTCCGAAACTGTTTTATTGTTACTTAAATGTTGCGCTATTCTAATGGAAACTGATGAAAAAATGAACAATTTTTGCTTGATTTGGAGTGAAATGAAATGAAAATTTGCGTGGGTTTAAAAGACAGCATAAGAATGGAAGAATATATTAAAGCTGGAGCAGAAGAATTTTATTGTGGTGTAGTAGATTCGGAATGGATTAATAGATTTGGATATGCTACTGGAATCAATAGGAGACCTTGGCCATCTTCTAATATGTCTAGTTTTGAAGAATTAAAACGAGTTGTCAAAAAGGCTCATTCATTCAGTTGCAAAGTTTATTTTACAATAAATGAGCATTGTTATACGAATGAACAACTTAGTTTACTTGAGTACTATGTTAAGAATGCATTAGAAACAGGAATTGATTCTATTATTTTTGCTGATCCAGGATTAATTAAGTACTTTTACGAAAAATATCAATGCGGTGTTCATTTAAGTACAGGAGGTTCGGTATTTAATAAGTGGGCTGCAGAGTTTTTTCGGGATAGCTTAAAAGTATCACGAATTATAATGCCTCGAGAAGTGACATTAAATGAAATAAGAAAAATATCCACAGAAGTAGAAAATGTGGAATATGAAGTATTTATTCTAAATGAGGGCTGTATTAATATTGATGGATTTTGTAATCATTTACATGGAATAAATTATATAGATTATGATGGACAACTAAAGAATGGTGAATATTCTGTGGGATGCATGTTGAAATATGATTTACTTGATGGCCGAATAAGTGGAACGAGAATAGATAAATCAAGTAATATTACAGATAAACTATACAATGCAGCTTCTAAATGTGGGAGCTGCGGTGCATGCGCAATCTATTACTTTAAGAAGTATGGAATTTCTAGTTTAAAGTTAGTAGGAAGATCGACTGATAGGGACAAAATCATCCATGATATACAGTTTATCAAATATGCAATAGATTTATCAAATGAAGTGGAAAATTTTCAAGAATTTTCTCAAAAGATTAGGGAATATAAGGGCGATAGAACAATGGAGAAATGCAAACAGATGTGTTACTATCCTGAAATTTTGACTCAGTTTGAATTGGAAAGGTCTGGTGTTTGACATGTCTAAAGTTTGTTACATTCATCCATCAAGTTCTGAAAAACCGAATCATTGGGTTATGGCAGCTGGAATATTCGGAATTCTAGATAAAATACAAAAAAGAGGATTTGAAGTAGAAGCTTTAAATTATCCCATGGAAGTATACCTTGATGAAACGTTTTGTTTAGAAAAATGGCTTTTGTCACATAAGGCAGATTATTATCTTGTAGGTTTACATTGGTTTGTACATGCTAGAGGTGCTTATGAGGTAATTAATAGAATCAGAAATTCTAATAGCGAGGCTATCATTATTGTTGGAGGAATTACTGCTTCATTATTTCATGAATTATTAATGAGAGATTTTAAAAGTATAGATTATATTATCGATGGAGATGGGGAAGAACCAATTCCTATGTTAGTTGAAGCACTAGAAAGTAAGAAGGATATTGATAATATCGCTAACTTGGTATATCGAAAAGAAAATAAGATTATCAAAAGTGAAAGAAAATACATCTTAAATAACTTTGAAGGTTTTGAATATAGTAATTATAGTTTTTTAAAAAACAAAGAACATTATGCTGAATTTTCGTATCCAGGAATTATATTAGAGGAAAAAAGTTTGTGGCTTGTAAATGGAAGGGGATGTATTTATAACTGTATTGGTTGCGGAGCTGCTAGAAGGGCAAGATTAGGGGAAACTTACTATTGCAAAGAGGCACTGATTTGTAGAAATGTAGATGATGTGATTCAAGATATATATAACTTGAGGAGTTTTGAATTAGACTACATTAAGTTAACGCATGATTTCAGTTCAATGGGAGAAAAATATTATGAAGAATTTTTTTCAAGGTACAAAGCTTTAAGTATAGAAACGAAAATATATAATGAATTTTGGCAAATACCGTCAGAAGATTTTATTAATAAATGTACTGAAAATGGATTAAGTGGAAGGTTAGATTGTACCATAACTGCTTTTACTGGAGATGAAAGTATGAGGAAGAAATTAGGTAAAGTATTTACAAATACTGAGTTGATAGAATGTCTTAATTTATGCCTTGACGCTCATTTTACAGTAAAACTGTATTTTTCACGCTTTCTTCCAGATGAAAATGCAATATCTCTACTTCAGACTTTTAAATTAATCCAAACTATTTTAAATTTAGATAAAAGCACACAATTAATACAGATATTTTATGAAGGTTATTTAGCAGATCCTTGTTCTATTATGTTAGAAGACGTAATGTTAGAAGATAATTACGATATATACATTAACTGGGAATCTAAAAATAATGGTAAGGTATTTCAGAAAATGGTACATAGTTTAGATGGAAAAAGTCAACTAATTGATAAAAAAATAATAAACTTATTAAAATAACTTCTCAAATCTTTATAGATGAGGAATATTGTATTTTGATAGTTAAGTAGAAAGGGGGAGTGCACATGAAAGTAAATCGTGCCATTATTATGGCAGGTGGAGAAGGCGTTAGAATGAATCCAATTACCAAATATTTTCCTAAGTGTTATCTTCCAATTTACGATGAACCATTGCTTATAAAGCAGCTGAAATGGCTCATAGAAGCAAATGTAAAAGAGGTTTTTATTGCATTAAACCAAATATTTGGGGATTTAATTTTAACATTACTCTCGTATACGGATTTGGGGAATGAAATCAATATCAATCTAGTTATTGAACAGAAAACACAAGGTATAGGTGTCTCGTTATTGGAACTCAAAACTTATGTAGCAGGTGAACCCTTCATTTTTCTTCTTGGTGATGAATATTATGAAAATCCAAGTTTTTTTAAAGAAATTAAGAAATTAGATGATGATTGTATTGTTATGGGTGCTACTTCTTATAAGGACAAAAAGAGAATAATGGCAGGATGCAATTTTGAATTAAAGGACGATAGGATTGTAACTATGGTTGAAAAACCTAAGGAAAACGAAATAATGTCAGAGTGGTGTTGGAGTGGTGTCTCTGTCTTTCAAGATAGCGTATTTGATTCTATGTTAGAAAATGAGGAACAACTGAAGGATAATCGAGTATTGATAAATGGGTTAACTAATTTGATTGAGAAGGGAAATAAGATAATGTACTTAAAAGATTATTCTGAAAACATTAATATGACAGACATTGAAGATTATTATACTGCATGTTCGCTTGAAAAGAATAAATATTAGAGAGGCTGAATGTGAAATGAGAGCATTGATTATTATATGTCCTTCTTTAGGAATCGGTGAAATATTTACTGCCATTAAGCTAGGTGAAAGATTGTCACAAGATGGAAATGAAATACATTTTACAGGAACAACAATAATTGAAGATTTTTCTTTTATAAAAACAAGTAATCACACTATATTGACTATGGATGCCAAAGAGAATTCCATTCTGCTTGATCAATTAGTAAATGCAATTAAACCAGATTTATTCATTTTTACGGATTATCATATGTATATGAAAAATGTATATATGAGGAATGTGTTTGATTTAGATAGCTTGCAAAAATTTCACCTTCCCTTTTATATTATTGATACATTAGGCAATTGTACTTTTCATGATGAAGAAGTATCTTTGTATGAAAAAGAAGTTTCTATTAAAGTCCCATGTTATATAAATGGATTACTTAGACCAGTGCCACAGCATGATGCAAAATTAGATTATGCGTCAAAACGTACACAGTATTTTTCTGTATTCGATTCAAAAGCAACGTTTGAAGTAGAGGAAGAAGAAAAAATAAAACAGAGTCTTGGGTTAGATATGAACCGGGAAACGGTGGTATTAACGCTAGGTAACTGGGTGAAAGCAGTGACATCGGAAACAAAATTTAAATTGTATTTGAATTTAATTAGAATAGTCTTACATTATTTAAATAGTGTAGGCATTGATTTAGAGGTTGTTATATTAGGAGAATGTAATTTTGAATACAATGAATTTCAGAATTTAAAAATTAATAAGGATTTAGTTAATCTTTCTTTTGAAGAAGCAGATAAGTTAATTAATATTTCAAGTTTACTCATTACATTAAATCGCTTTTCAAATAGCCTTTGTAGGGCAGTATTTTATGTCTTATCTCACTGGAAAATAGGACCATACAAGAATATACAGTATTTCCAGAAAATAATACAGATATATTTCAGAGTTTTTTTGATCAAAATCCAATGTATTCTGAGATTGTACCTAATTACCAAATTTTAGACGAAGAAACTATAGTACATAAAATGAAAGAAATTATTCTGTTGAAAAGCGATGAGCTAAAAATAAAACAGAAACAATTTATGAAACAAGCATTTTTATTACCATCACCGACGAATATATTGAAGGAGTTAAATTATGGAGTACGCAATACAAATAAATAATATAAAGTATCTTAAAAATGTAACTCAAGAGTATAGTCGGATTTATTATGGAAATGAATTTTGTCCTCATCTTGGAATTAGCCTTGGTGAAGTAAAGCAAGTAGTAGAGTTTTGTAGTATAAATCATAAAGAATTAACGTTAGTAACACCATATATTATTGAGGATTATAGGGAAGCAATTGAGGCTATACTAAAGTATCTTGTAGAAAAGAACGTTAAGTGTGAAATAGTAATAAATGATTGGGGATTACTGTATCACGTTAATAGGGTGTATAATGAACAGTTTGAGTTGGTTTTAGGATGTTTATTAAATAAAATGAAAAAAAGTCCAGTAGTTATGAATTTGATTGATAAAGTTAGTGTTGATACTAGACAAGTTTTGGAAACGGCATCACTAAATCTAGAACCAACATGGGATATTATAGAAGATTTAAAGATTAAGAGAGTAGAATTTGAAAATACATTACAAGGAAATCGAATAGAAAATAAAATGCCCTTCGAGAAATCGTTAAGGTATCCATATATTTTCATTACCACAGCAAGAAAATGTATAACAAACTATTGTGTAAAGAATTTACCATATTATAATCTGGTTAAATGTAGTCAATCTTGTAAGGAAACATATTTATCATTGTATAACAGAATTATGCAAAGGGAACTTGTTTTAAAGGGAAATACCCTATTTTATAAGAATGATATACTACCTGATAATCTAGAAAAAGAATTTTCAAGATTAGTATTCAATGCATCTAATGTTATGGATGTATAACGTTTATAGGTAGTTTAAATATATCATAAATTTTGAAAGGAGGTGAAATTTATGAAAAACTTAGGTATTATCGTTGGAAACAAAGTTAATGATGAGTCTTGTTTGTCAGTTTGTCAATGGGCAGGCTGGAACTTTTCACACAATGATTGCTGATTTAATTTAGTTATCATCGCATGAAGTTAGTACATAGAAATAGGTCATTTGATTGAAATATATCACTTGACCTATCTATAAAAAGATACATTGGTGAGGAGATGATAGCAATGAAAATATTAGCACCAGTTAGTACTTTTGACTCGGCAAAAACATTGATTGAAGCAGGTGCAGAAGAAATTTACTTAGGGGCTGATGATGAGCTTTTTCAGTCATTTTCTTTTACTGGAAGAGGGAAGAGAAGTTACACTAAGGAAGTAATACTAAGTAGTTTCCAGAAATTAGAAGAAATCGTTTCGTATGCTCATTTAAGGAACGTACAAGTGAATTTTTTGTGTAATTATCAATTTTTTTGTGATGGAATATATCATGAAAAAGAAATGAAACTATATATAAAGGAATATATTGAAAAGGCAGTTCGTGCTGGAGTAGATGCTATTGTTGTGGGAGAT
>NZ_CBDLAM010000171.1:6099-7954 GCF_965301125.1 Anaerosporobacter sp.
AAACAACAGTATCCGGTATCTCTACATGCAAGCGTTTATCTGAAAACAATCAATGAAATGCAACTTTTGTATCTAAAAGAGATAGGAGTTAAAAGAACCATTTTATCCTATCACATACAAATGGATGAAATTAAAAAGTTTTCAGAAAAAAATATTATGGAACTTGAAGTTATTGGATATCTAGGTTGCTCATTTTATAATGGGGCATGCAGTTTTTTACATGATTATGGAGAAGGGACATTAAATAATTTTCAGCCAGGTGTTTCATGTAAGAATAAATATAAAGTTTGGGATGATAATGAGATCAGAACAGAAAAATTGTTTGATGCAGAAAGCGGTTGTGCACTGTGTGTTTTGGGTGAGTTAGAAAATGCAGGTGTTACAACATTGAAAATTGTTGGAAGAGAGAGAAGTATTAAGCAAACAGAACAGGTAATAAAGCTATATAGTAAGTTTTTGGAAGGCTATCGACAAGGTAAATCATATACTGAAATGGTTAGTGAAATTCCTCTTTGGTGGAAACGTATTTGGTGTTCACAGATGAGATGTAAATATAGAGAAAGCAACGAAAATTATAAATATATCATTGGAAAGTAAAGCGCTTACTAAGAAAGGTTTGATGCTATTATGAATGAATGGCAGGTTAAATTAATGAAACAACTCCCTAAGGATTATGATACAGTTGTTTTGGGGGATGAATGTTGTATACATAAGGCACTACACGAAAAGTGGTTTGAATTATTAATTGAGGCTGTAAATAACGGAGTGAAAGTTAGATTTGTTACACCAATGGTTCCAGATAAATACTGCACCAATTTGTATGAATATTTGCAGAAGATGATTACTATCACGAAGCTAAAGGTTACATTTAATGATTATGGGTTTTTATATATGTGTAAGGATTTAATTTTAGAAAATAGGATTGTTCCTGTTATAGGAAGAGTGTTAACTCGATCACTGTTAGATTGTAGCTGGCATAGTAAATTACTTGAAGGGGAGGAAGAAGCACTAATAGAAGTACTTCAAAAACACTCATTTTTAGAGAGTGAAAAGATTTCTCTTATGAAGGAACTGGGAGTTGAGGAAATAGAATTAAATTGGATGACTTATAAAGATGTAAAATATTTAAAAGAGCACGGGTTGAAGTGTACTTGCTACGTGTCAAACAATATACTTTCAATGGGACGAGTATGCTATAGTTCAAAGTGGTATGAAATGAATGTACCAGAGTGTGTGAATGATGATAGATGTTATAACAGGCTAAATATAGAATTGGAAAAAACGTGGGGAAAAGAAAGACTTATGTATGAGAATGCTACTGAAGAAATGAAAGAATATTTTGAAAGTTGTTATGTAGAGGGAAATGCTATTTTTAAAAATACTGGATTAGAAGTGGATGATATTAGATTGGCTGATTTTGATAGAGTAATTGTTACAGAAAAATAGTAATTAATTTTATGTATAATGCTTTAGGAGGAATATGAGCGAAGAAAAGAAAGAAATATCACATGTAAAAAAGATGTATGATGAAGCTTGTGCGTTATTACATAAAAACTATAATCATAGTGAAGATATGCCCAATATGAAAAAGTATCAATTAATGAAACAAGAAAATAAAGCAATAATGTGGTTGAATCAATATATTTTCGATAACCATGGAGTCGTGTTGTGTGAGAAAACTAGAATAGAGCAATATGAAGGCATAATTGCTATGTTACATTCTTCAGAGTATCTTAAATGGTTATCAGAAGGTATTGTAATAAATATTATGTACAATGCTGCTAAATTAGATGAATTATATGAAATTTTAGAAGATGATAAATCAAAAAATACTTTTAAGTGGTTTATACAATAC
>NZ_CBDLAM010000172.1:0-7876 GCF_965301125.1 Anaerosporobacter sp.
TAAATGATGATGAAATTCAATTAAACTTAGATGGAACAATATCATTATCTTCTGGAAGTGTCCAATTGTATTTATTAGGTGAAGACACAAATGAAATACTATATTCTAAAGTATTTACTACTAGTGATAATGGTGAAGTAAGTATTGATGTAACAGATTTAAAAGGTAATTTAAGGATAATATTAGGTCTTAAATCGGATAAAGCAAAGGATTTTAGTTTAGATCTTACATCAAAACAAAAGTTAGTAAAAGATAAAGAAAAACCAGAGGTACCTTCAGTTCCTACAGAGTGATATCTTGAAAAATTAATTTTATAAGGTATACTAGATATTATAGGAATAAATTACATAATAGGTGGCGAATTCAAAAGATGAAAGATTTAGAATGGTACAAGAAAGTAAAAAACTATGGAAGACAATTATTTATGTCAATCAAATGGATTGTTCTTGCGGTTTTAATAGGCTTATTAGT
Source organism: Anaerosporobacter sp. (assembly GCF_965301125.1). NCBI lineage: Bacteria > Bacillati > Bacillota > Clostridia > Lachnospirales > Lachnospiraceae > Anaerosporobacter > Anaerosporobacter sp. The sequence continues at coordinate 472 of NZ_CBDLAM010000172.1, forward strand.
AGGAGCCTTCGGGTCCTTATTTGGTCTTTGTATGGAATACGCAACAAAAACAAGAACAAAATATGACTGGTTTATATTCTTGCTTCCAGTTGCGGGGCTATTCATTGTCTGGATATATCGTAGTTTCAGTATTAAGAAGGATATGGGAACAAATCTTGTTATTGATACGGTACATAATAGTGGTGGTGTGCCATTTCGGGTAGCACCCTTAATATTCATAGCTACTGTGCTGACTCATCTAGTAGGAGGTTCGGCGGGACGTGAAGGCGCGGCACTGCAGATTGGTGGAAGTTTCGGAGACAAAATTGGCCGCACGCTAAAGATGGATTTAATGGACCGAAAAATATTAATTCTATGTGGTATGAGTGCTGCATTTTCAGCACTATTTGGTACACCAATGGCTGCTGCTGTATTTTCAATGGAGGTTATTACAGTGGGGGTTATGTATTATGCAGCCTTTTTACCATGTGTAGTAGCTTCTTTAGTAGCTTCCCATTTTGCATCTGATATTGTTGGTGTTAGTCCAGAGTCTTTTCAGATTGGATATGTACCTGAATTAGATATGAAGATGTTTGGTGTTGTAATAGCAATCAGCGTGATAGGAGGAGGAGTAAGTTCCTTATTCTGTTGGATTTTACATAAAACATCGAAAGAATTTAATGACCGAATTAAAAATCCATATATAAGAATTGTTGTAGCAGGTGTATGTATCATAGCGCTTACCTTAATTGTGGGTAATCGTGATTATAATGGAGCAGGAATTGATGTAATTAAACGAGCATTCGTAGGAGAAATTGTTCCATATGCCTTTTTGTTTAAGATGCTATTTACTGCGATAACCCTTGGAGGAGGATTTAAGGGAGGAGAAATTGTACCTACCTTATTTGTAGGGGCTACGTTAGGTTCGGCAATCGGCAGTGCATTAGGTGTTACTCCTTCTTTATGTGCAGCAATTGGCATGGCAGTGCTCTTTTGTGGTGTAACTAACTGTCCTCTTGCAACGTTGTTTATAAGTTTTGAATTATTTAGTTATAAAGCGGTACCGTATTTTCTACTAGCAATAGCCATTAGTTATGTGCTATCTGGGTATTCGGGTTTATATGGAGAACAGAAAATTATGTATTCCAAATATAAAGCGAGATATATTAATAGAAATGTAAAAGATCATGGATAGAGGATAAGAGAGGTACAAGAAATAAATGCTTTAGGTAATAAGTACAAAGATACAGTACTTATTACCTAAAGCATTATTTTTTTTGAAAAATTCTTAAAATATTACATGTTTTATGAAAATATAGCACCTTAATTACTGTTGGTTATTTTGTATAATGAAAGAAAAAACATGTGTTTTGGGGGGCGAATTTTGAATATTCTAATTGTGGATGATGAAGAGATTACCATAAAGGGAATAAATAAATTGATCAAGTGGGAGCAAATAGGGGTTGCCAAAGTTATGGAGGCTTTCAGTGGGGAAGAGGCATTGATAAAGAGTAGGACAGAGAGAGTAGACATAATAATTTCAGATATTCGAATGGCTGGAATGACTGGGATTGAACTAGCAAAGAATATTAGAGAGAAGTATCCACTTTGTCAAATTATTTTTATTAGCGGGCATGTAGAGAATGAGTATTTAAAGGAGGCAATTGATTTAGAAGTAGTAGGTTTTATAGAAAAGCCAATTCATGTGAAAGAAATTGAGGAAGCAGTGAAAAAAGCAATAAATAAGTTAGAATCTATGCAATTTCATTCGGAAGTTAAACGACAAATGGACTTGGAAAATAAGAATTATGTAATGTACGAACTTGCTAAAGAGTTGATAGAACCAGTAGCTAATCGAGATAAAATTCTAAAAAATATCAACTGGTTAGGGCTTGATTGGAAAAATAAAGAGCGTATATGTGCGGCTATATTCACTGTTAACAAGGAGTCAAATAGGAACATTGAAAAAGTAATGTCTGCACTAGATTGTTGCTTTTCGGAAATTGAACATATACATTTCATAAAAGACTCTACTCATATCATCTTTTTTATGGCTTATCAAAGTAATGAAGAAGAGACTTTAAGAGAAGTAGTGAAGAAAAGTAGAGATTTTGTAAGCGTGGACAGGACATATATGATTTGTGGTGTGTTCGGTAGTACTACTACAGATATATATAAAGCTTATAAATCATATGAATCGGCAGTTATATATCTACAAAAATTCTTTTATTTTGGGTACTATCAAGTTCGTTGTTTTGTAAAAGAAGAAGAGAAAAAGTTGGATTTTGATGAAACACTTATGGAGTCGTTTGTAGATGCCTTGAAGGAATGTAATCGTGAAAAAGCACATGAGTCTATAAAACGAATTTATTATCAATTGCGGCCACAACACACAGTATTAGTTAGCTGCATTAAGGGTATTTATTATAAATTACTGGATTATCTGTATGAAGAAGCAGAACATTCTTTTTATAGTAAATATGATAGTGAAAATGTAAGGAGAGGAATATTATTAGAAAAAATTCATTCTATGGACACTCTCGCCGAGTGTAATGATTATTTATATGAACAAGTAGAAGAATATTATCAAAGTGCAGAGAATCTTGCGGTTAATAACAAAAGTATTATTGAGATTATGGATTTTATTAATAAATCATATAAAATGCGGATCTTTCGGTTAGTGAAATAGCAAATAGAGTATATCTTACACCCAATTATATGATGATGCTTTTCAAAAAAAAGATAGGAAAGACGGTATTGCAATATTTGACAGAAGTACGTATGGAAGCAGCAAAAGAATTGCTAGAAGATAGGAGAGTTAAATTATCACAAGTAGCTCTTAGGGTTGGGTTTCGTGACTCAGGATATTTTTCAAAAGTCTTTCATCGATATGTTGGAGTTTCACCTAGAGTTTATAGAGAAAAAAACTATTTTAGGTAAAATACTATGGAAGTTAGGCTTATCCATTGTGTAGAAAAAAAACTTATCATAGGATATGTGTGTAAGACATATGCAGAGATATCTGCATATTAAGATTTGGTTGAAGAGGTAAGCAACCAGCAAATTTGTGTCTGCACTACTATACAAATTTGCGTGACAAAAAAGTAGTGCAGAAGAGAGGGTAAAATGAAAAAGTTAAGAAAAAGAATTTCCTCAGTAGTACTAATGATAGCAATGATATTATCGTCTATGTCATTGGAATCATTTGGTGTGCAAGCAGCAACAGTATCAAAGGATTATACAACGGATTTATTTGGGCCAAATGTATATGTATTTGATGATGATGATTCTGATAGCGACATTCAGGCAGTTATTGATGAAGTCTACGGTACACAGGAAAAAAATCAATTCGGGAAAGAACGATATGCAGTGTTGTTCAAGCAAGGAACCTATGATAATGTTCGGGCAAAGGTAGGATTCTATACACAAGTGGCAGGACTTGGTGCATTACCTACGGATACTGTTGTAAATGAACTTGACTGTAATGCTGATTGGATGGGAGCTAATTCGACTTGTAATTTTTGGAGAAGTGCTACTAATTTTTCAGTAAAGCAAACTACAACATGGGCAGCAGCACAAGCAACTTCATTAAGAAGAATGAATTTCGAGCAGTGGCTTGCTCTCGACCAATGGGGACAAGGTTGGGCAAGCGGTGGATTTGTAGCTGATACTGTGGTAAAAGGTACAGCAGTGGCATGGTCGCAACAACAATACTGTTCTAGAAATAGTGAGTATGGTGCATGGGCTGGCGGCGTATGGAATGCAGTGTTTGTTGGTATGAATAAAGGTCTTACCGTACAAGACGCGGGTACCAAGGTAGAAAGTAACTGGGAACAGGAACCAGGGTATCAGTATTTCACTAGTGTTGAAAAGACACCTGTTGTTAGAGAAACACCATACCTTACAGTAGACGACAATGATCAATATAGCGTCTTTGTTCCAAGTGTAAAGGAAAATTCTAATGGAGTATCTTGGGCTAATGGTAAAGAAGCTGGAACAGCAATTGGCATTGATAAGTTTTATATTGCAAAGCCAGATAAAGATACAGCAGATTCTATAAATACAGCTTTAGAGCAAGGAAAGAATTTGATCTTTACACCAGGTATTTACTATTTAAATAAAGCGATACAAGTAAAGAACGCTAATACAGTTGTATTAGGATTAGGATATGCTACCTTAATACCAACTGGAAACAATGCTTGTATGGAGGTTGCTGATGTTGATGGTGTGAGTGTATCAGGGTTATTATTTGATGCAGGTCCTGCGTACACAGAAACGCTTTTAAAAGTAGGTGCAGATAATTCAGCAAAAAGACATGTAGATAATCCTACTCTATTAAGTGATTTATTCTTCCGTGTGGGTGGCGCGACTACTGAAGTTGCACAGACCAAAACTTGTGTCATTATTAATAGCCAAGATGTTATAGGTGATAATTTCTGGGTATGGAGAGCTGATCATGGAGATGGAGTAGCTTGGGATAAGAATAAAACAGAGAATGGAATTATAATTAATGGCGACTGTATGACTATGTATGGGCTGTTCGTGGAACATTTCCATGAGTATCAAACGATATGGAATGGTGATTACGGACGATTGTATTTTTACCAGAGTGAAATACCTTATGACATACCAAATCAAGAAAGCTGGAAGAGCCATGATGGAACGGTTAATGGATATGCGTCTTACAAATTAGCAGATGATGTTAAGTCCCATGAGGCATATGGGTTAGGTATCTATTCTTATCATAGAGATGCGACGATTGACCTTACCAATGCTGCAGAAGTACCAGATGCTGATAATGTAAGTGTACATAATATCTGTACGGTAATGCTTGCTGGTAATCCAGGTATTTCTCATATCATTAATGGTAAGGGAGATGCAGTAACAACTGCTGGTGAAAGACAACAAGTAGTAACTTATGGACAGGGAAAAGTCGTGATACCAGATGCTACAGAGGATCAAGGAGAACCAGAAAGTGCTACTGGTCCATATGCTGATTGGAAAAACAATTCTATTATCTATCCAAAGATGGGACAACTTGTGGCAGCAGGGCCAATCACTGTAACTTGGAAAGCATTAGAAGAACAAATAGAAAGATATGATGTTTATTTAGATGAGGTAAAAGTAGGAAGTGTTACAGAGAATGGCTCTAATACTTATGAGTTTGAACTCTATTCAACAAAAGTTAGTTCTCATCAATTAAAAATAGTTGCTGTATTAAAAGGAGGCGAAAAAACAGTAACTGCAAATATTAGAACATTTTTTGTTTCTAAAAAGGGAATGGGTATTTGGCAAAATCGTTCTGATATGATCGATAAAACCAATCTTTCTTGGTATTATAATTGGTCACCATTTGAATTAGAGGGCGTAGATGATGCTGTTGAATTCATACCAATGATTTGGGGTGATGATACTGGTACAGGAGACCGTGCTAAGGAATGGAATTGGCTAAGGAGTGGAGGATATAAGGATTACAAAACATTATTAACGTTCAATGAACCAGATTATCCAGATCAATCCAATATGACTGTTAATAGAGCAGCAGGGCTTTGGACGGAATTAGAGGATACTGGATTACGTTTAAGTTCACCTGCGACAGGAAACCCAGCGTATTTTATGAAAGGTGGAGAAGGAGATTGGTTCGGCCCTTTCATGGATTCATTGGAAGCAAAAGGGGAAAGTTTTGATTTTACAGCAGTACATTATTATCAAGATTACCCGTTGGTTGATTTGTTTGTAGAAACCTTGGAAAAAACACATGAGATGACAGGAAAACCAATCTGGATTACAGAGTGGGGTGTTGCACAATGGATTAAGGTACAGGATTTCTATTGGACTGGTGGAGATGATAACTGGCAAAGAGATAAGATTGTAGAATTCATGGAAGAAATCATTCCTATTTTAGATGGACTAGATTATGTAGAGAGATATGCTTGGTTCCCATTTGACGGAGCTAATACGGAGAATTTCGGTAACGGTGCAGGCGGTATCTTCTATGATTCCGGTGTGAAAGCTGGACAGCTTACTACTGTAGGTGAAACCTATAGAGATTTAGGTAATCCAAAAGGATATGATCCAGATCGTCCTGTTTATGATAAAGTTGTTATAGATGAAGAGGTGGAAGTACCAGAAGCAGTTACTACGAACCTTGCAATTGGGAAAACTGCAGTAGCCTCTTCAAGTACTGGTAACAACACTGCTAATATGGCGATAGATGGTAATAGTAATTCACGTTGGGAATCTGAGTTTTCTGATTCACAATGGATTTATGTTGATTTAGGTAAAACATATTCTGTAACTGGAGCTAAATTAGTATGGGAAACTGCAGCTGGTAAAGACTATAAGATTCAAGTTTCTAATGATGCATCAAATTGGACCACAGTATATCAAAAGGAAAATGGATCAGGTGGAACAGAAGATATTACATTTGATAAAATTTCGGCTCGTTACGTTAGAATGTATGGAACTGCTAGAACGACAGGCTACGGTTTCTCCCTATGGGAGTTTCAAGTGTTAGGGATTGATGACGGCACAGTAATAGTTACTCCAGAAGAACCAAGTGGTGATGTTAACCTAGCAAAGGGCATGACGGTAACTACTTCTTCAGTAGAAGGAGCATTTGTAGGAAGCAATGCTACAGATGGTAATACAGATACTAGATGGGCATCAAATCAATCAGATGCTGAGTGGTTATGCGTAGATCTAGGAAGTACACAAAATATCTCTAAAGTTGTTCTGACCTGGGAAGCAGCATATGGGAAATCCTATGAAATCCAAGTCTCACAAGATGGAAAGATATTCACTACAGTTACAACGAATACGAATGGAAAAGGTGGAATTGAGGAGCTTAAATTCAGTAAGATAAGTGCTCGCTATATCCGAATTCAAGGAATCCAAAGAGCAACAGGATATGGATATTCTTTATGGGAAGTTGAAGTTTATTAAGAGTTATATGATTAAATAAAATAATAAAGTAACTAAAGTGAAAGGGCGTAAAAATAATGAAATATTTTTAACGCCCTTTGATTTGTTTGAATAAGCAATTGAAAATATCAAAATATGAAAGGAAGGTATGTATGAAATTTAAAAAGTTTCTAACGGGAATATTATCCCTATCAATGTTATGTAGTGTCATACCGATGAATACAGCAATTGGTGCAACATCGCCATGGCTGTTATCGAAAGGGAGACCCGCATATGCTTCTTCTATAAATGGGGGAGATGTTGCAAGTTTTGCCACAGATGGTAAAATTGGAACACAGTGGGGAGCACAACCAGATAAAGCAGATCAATGGATAGATGTTGATTTAGGGGCAGAAGCTGATGTTTCAAAGGTGGATATCAGTTGGCAAAATAATGTTAGTTTCGGTGTGAACTATGAAATCTTAGTATCTTCTGATGAAATTAATTGGTCTAGTATATATCA
>NZ_CBDLAM010000173.1:0-7863 GCF_965301125.1 Anaerosporobacter sp.
ATTATATTAGCCAATTCAAAATCAGCACAGTCAATTAAACAAAATTGATTTTTGTTTTGCAACTCCTTAAAACATTTTTTTGGTATATTTTAAGGACTATTCCCTAAATTCAATATTAACAAGTGTTAATCCATGTGCAGGTGCGTTAGGCCCTGCTTCTATACGTTCTGTGACGTTTAATATCTCAGGGATTTTATCTATTTGTGTAATTCCAAGTCCTACATTGATTAAGGTTCCCGCAATAATTCTCACCATATTATACAAGAATCCATTTCCACGAACACGTAGAATAATTTCATCCCCTTTCCGTATTACATCTAGACTATAAATGGTTCTAACTGTACTCTTAACCTGCGTCTTTGTGGAACAAAAACTTTTAAAGTCATGCTCTCCCACGAGATAATTGGCAGCTTCCTGCATCTTATCAGTATCAAGTTTCTTGTACACAAAGTGATAGTATAAACGCTTTGTAGGGAGTAAGAACTCCCTATTTAATATCTTATATTCATAAGTCTTACAGCTCTTTTGATAACGAGGATGAAAGTCAAGGGGTACCTCGCTTGAAGATTGAATTCGAATATCTTCTGGTAGACGCTGATTTAATGCATTAGATATCTTCTGCGCAGGTATTTTCGTTTCTGTATCAAACACAGCTACATTACCAAGTGCGTGAACGCCAGAATCAGTTCTACTTGAGCCAATTACCTCTATGTTTTCGCCAAGCAATTGCGATAGTTGTTTGTTAATAACCTCTTCAATAGTAATTGCATTCGGTTGTTTTTGCCAACCACAATAGTTCGTTCCATCGTATGCAACCACTAACTTAATACGTTTCATATAATATATAGCTCCTAACTGCCCATTGCACCTAATGTGACTTATTTCCTTCTTCTTAATTAGAAAGGACTAACCATTTTAACTAGTAATAAAATTGCAAGATATCCTACCAATATCACATATGCTATTGTATCTTGCTTATGATACTGCAATGGTTTCATCTTTGTTCTTCCTTCACCACCATGATAACATCTAGCTTCCATGGCCATAGCCAAATCATTTGCTCTACGGAATGCAGACACAAAAAGCGGCACTAATAAAGGTACCAAACTCTTTGCTTTCTTAATTAAATTACCAGATTCAAAGTCAGCACCTCTCGCCATCTGTGCTTTCATGATCTTATCAGTCTCTTCTAGTAAAATTGGTATAAATCTAAGTGCAATTGACATCATCATAGCGATTTCATGTACTGGCACTTTAATTTTCTTAAGTGGGTTCATTATTCTCTCAATTCCATCTGTTAGATGATTTGGAGTTGTTGTAAATGTCATAATAGAAGAGCCCATAATTAGCAGTATAAGACGAATGGCCATAAATCCTGCAGTTTCAAGTCCTTGCCTTGTTATTTTCAAAAATCCCAACTTCCACAATATATCACCAGGAGTTAAAAATATATTGAATACAACTGCAAAAACTAAAATAAATAGGATAGATTTCAACCCTTTCATAATATGTTTGATTGGCACTCCAGATGTCTTAATTACTAATCCTAGAAAACCAAATACAATTAAATAGGGAATAAACTTACGGAATAAGAATAATGATATAATATATATAAAAGTACCTATAATCTTTGTTCTAGGATCAAGTTTGTGTATAAATGAATCTTTTGGGTAATATTGTCCAATTGTAATGTCTCTAATCATAATCTTACCTTACCCTTCTATTATTTCCCGTCTTGCCCATTTAAGAATCTCCTCTTTGGCTTCATCAATAGTAGTTGCATTGGTATCTACCTGTATACCTTGCTCCCTTAAACCATTCATGACATACGTTACTTGAGGAGCCGCTAGTCCAATCGTTTCTAACACCTTATAATTTGCAAATACTTTCTTCGGCACATCACTATATACCAATTCACCTTTGTTCATTACAATAATACGATCTACATACTTTGCAACATCTTCCATACTATGAGATACAAGGATAACCGTAATCTTACGTTCCTTGTGTAGTTTTGCTATCTGATCTAAAATCTCATCTCTACCTGCTGGATCTAACCCCGCTGTAGGTTCGTCTAATATTAACACTTCGGGCCTCATAGCAAGTACTCCTGCAATTGCTACCCTTCTCTTTTGTCCACCAGATAACTCAAAAGGTGAGCAGTCAATTAAGTCTTCTCCAATTCCAACTTGCTTCAATGCTTCATAAGAATGCAGATCGACTTCTAACTGGGATAATCCTTGATTCTTTGGGCCAAAATTAACATCTTTAATAACAGTTGTCTCAAACAACTGATGTTCTGGATATTGAAACACTAATCCGACCTTATTCCTTAACTCACGCATATTATAATCATTATCATAGATATCTTTTCCATTATAATAGATTGTTCCACTTGTAGCTTTCATTAGGCCGTTAAGATGCTGAATTAATGTGGATTTTCCAGAACCTGTATGACCGATTAATCCAATGAATTCGCCATCGTTAATTGTTAAATTAATATCTTTTAATGCATGCTTTTCATATGCACTTCCTACACTATAACTATAATTTACATGATCTAATACAATTGACATGCTAACACCTCCTATCTACAGCCTTGTAATCTCTCTAACAAGTTCATCTACTGTTAATATCCCTTCTGGTATAGCTAGTCCACCTTTTCTTAACTCATAAGCTAGTTCTGTCACTTGAGGAACATCTAAACGGTATTTCTTCAATTCATCCACCCTAGTAAACACTTCTCTCGGTGTTCCTTCCATCACAATTTTTCCGTTATCCATAATAATAACTTTATCAGCTCCAATAACTTCTTCCATATAGTGTGTTATAAGAAGAACGGTTACCTTCTCCTCGTGGTTTAACCTAGTTATTGTACGAATAACTTCTTTACGTCCATTGGGATCAAGCATGGCGGTAGGTTCATCTAATACTATACATTCTGGTTTCATAGCCATAATTCCCGCTATTGCAACACGCTGTTTTTGTCCGCCAGAAAGTTTATTTGGAGAGTGAGAGCGATATTCAAGCATTCCTACTGCTCGTAAACTCTCTTCAACACGCTTCCATATATCTTCTGTTTCTACACCTAAGTTTTCAGGTCCAAATCCAACATCTTCTTCTACAATAGTCCCTATAATCTGATTATCTGGATTTTGGAATACCATACCTGCAGACTGTCGAATATCCCATACATGGTCTTCTTCCTTGGTATCATATCCATTAACCCATAACGTTCCTTCTGTAGGCATAAGAATAGCATTCAAATGCTTCGCGAGGGTTGACTTACCAGAACCATTATGCCCTAATATTGCAACAAAATCGCCTTTTTTTATATCAATATTAATATCATCGAGAGCTCGATTAATACCAACTGTATTTCCTTCTTCATCTCGACGAATATATTCATGTACTAATTGTTTAGACTTAATAATTCCCATATACAATTCCTCATTTATCTACGATTCAGCCGTTATTTACTTTTAACATTGTAAGGTATAATGCCATGAAATGCAAGTGTAACCGTATAATAGGCTTTTTAAAAAGGCTATTATAAACAATTGAATATCTGCATGTTCAATGTTTATAATAGCCCATTTTTTCCATATTTATTTAACTAAAAAGATTTCTTTTCATTAGATGAGTCTTCTGGTGTATAAGATTCTGGTACATATTCTTCTGGAATGAACTCCTCTGATGGTGCAGTTTCATCATTACTTACATTTGTTTGATAAGGTAGTAACAAGAATTGATCAAAATTATTTTTAAATAGATTCTGTAGATCCTCATTATAACCCAGTACCATCTGTGGTTGAGTTTCCGAATACATACCAATGATCTTTCGTGCATCATCTTCAGTCTTTATTGTAATATATTTGAACTTCTTATTACGATCTGCAAGTGCGACTTGTCTAGTATAATTGGTTACTCCTTTTCGTGTAGTTCTTGTTTCCTTATAGTATGCCCAGATATAATTCTGGTTTTTTAGCATTTTAACCTTATTTCCTTTTAAATATGCGGTATAACTAGAAGTAATCCATACCCCATTTATTTCATATGCATTATCTAATTCTAAACTGAGTTGATCAAATGTTATACCATTATTCGTGGCAAACTTTTTAACATCTCTTGCATATCTATTGCTAAACCCTGTAATAAATGATAGTAACGCATACAACAATACAGCTACTATTGCTATCATTAACATATATACCGTAATTTCATCACATTTTCCAACATAATTCACTTTAAAGACATATTGGGAATACTCATCTTCCGCAAGTCCAGCTTCTGTCATAAAACTTTTTAAATGACTGTATTCTAAGTCTGATAATTTAACAAATGATCCTTTATATGTAACAGGCTCAACACCATTTGTTGAAGAATATAGGTGTTCATCTACCTTATCCATAGCTAATTTATTAGCATATACTGAAAAATATTCTGAGTACTCATTTGCAGCTACATAATATTTGGCGGTAATCTTTTTAGAAATTGTTGTACCAACCTTTGATTTTTTTGTAGTCTCTTCCTCAGCATATTCAACATTCATATATTTGATATCTAAGCTAATATACTGATTGTAATACGACTCAATGTTTTGCTTGTCAATATCTGCCTTTTTCGTCCCTTGTATCATCTTGACTGGTGCCATATCTGAAAAAAACAATATACCAACGATGATAGCAATACAAATAAATACCTTTAATAATGCTTTTTGAATAATTTTCTTTCTTATTTTTTTAAGCATAATTCCCTCCCTATAAATATTATAGTTGTTTTTTCCCTCATTAACATAACATTTCCAATTATAACACATTATTCACCATTTTTATATAGGTCTATGTATTTATTCATACTATTTTAGTATTTTTATGCAAAAAAAGAGGCTAATACTTAGCAAGTACATTAGCCTCAAAACGGAAAGTAAATGGTAATCACCACTTACTTTCTAATATTTATCTATCGATTTTATTACACTAATTCAATAAGAACTTTCATAGCTGCATCACCTTTACGTGGAGCAACTTTAACGATTCTTGTGTAACCACCGTTACGATTAGCGTATTTTGGTGCGATTTCATCGAATAATAAATCTGTTACATCAACAGTCTTAGTATTCTTTTTCTTACCAGCAGCTTCAGCTGGAACTTCTGTTACTGTATAAAGAGTTTTAAGCATTTTTCTTCTAGCGTGTAATCTTGAAGGGTTATCTTTTTTGATAGTTTTTTCAACTTCATCAAAAACTGTTACCTTCTTACCATCAACAACTTCTTTCACTCTCTTACCATCTTTATCTTTACGAGCAACTTTAGCCTTAACTGTAACATTTTCAAAGTTATCCTTTTCTTTAACAGCAAGTGCGATCATGCCCTCAGCAATTTTACGAATTTCTTTTGCTTTAGCTTCTGTAGTAAAAATTTTACCATGATATAATAAATTTGTTACTTGATTACGAAGTAAAGCTTTTCTTTGACTTGAAGTTCTTCCAAGTTTTCTATAGCCTGCCATTTTCTTACCTCCTTATGACTATTCATCACTTAGGTTAAGTGATAAACCGAGTTCTTTTAACTTAGCAAGTACTTCCTCAAGGGATTTACGGCCAAGATTTCTTACTTTCATCATATCTTCTGAAGTTCTGTTAGTTAATTCTTCAACAGTATTAATTCCAGCTCTCTTCAAGCAGTTGTACGAACGAACGGATAATTCTAGCTCATCAATGTTCATTTCAAGTACTTTTTCTTTCTCATTATCTTCTTTTTCTACCATAACTTCTGCAGTCTTAGCATTTTCAGATAAGTCAATGAAAGAATTAAGATGCTCGCTTAGAACCTTTGCAGCCAAACTAACTGCTTCATCAGGTACTAACGTACCATTTGTATAAACATCTAATGTTAGCTTATCATAATCTGTGATTTGTCCAACACGAGTGTTTTCAACTGTTAAGTTAACACGTTCTACTGGTGTGTAGATTGAATCAACAGGGATAACACCGATTGGTAAATCATCATTTTTATTTTTGTCAGAGCTGATATAACCTCTACCCTTAGTAATTGTTAATTCCATATATAGTTTGCTATCTGCGCCACCGCTTAAGTTAGCTATTACTAATTCTGGATTTAAAATTTCAATGTCAGGATCGGCCTGGATATCTCCAGCTGTTACAACTCCTTCACCTTCAAACTCGATATACGCAGTTTTTGGCTCATTCGTTTCGCTAGTATTCTTGATTGCTAAGCTCTTAATGTTCATAATTATTTCCGTAACGTCTTCTTTAACACCTGGAATAGTACTAAATTCATGAACAACGCCGTCAATTTTAACTTGACTAACCGCTGCTCCAGGTAGAGAAGAAAGCATAATTCTTCTTAAGGAATTACCCAAAGTTGTACCGTATCCTCTTTCAAGTGGCTCAACTACAAAACGTCCATATTTTTTATCTTCAGAAATCTCTGCAATCTCTATTTTTGGTTTTTCAAAATCAAACACTATTGGACCCTCCTTTTGGGTTAAATTATTGAGGGTAATCATTCATAACATATAATTTTCATTATAAAGTAGTTACAAGTTGCATCATGCATCTTATAACTACCATGATACAAATGAAAACTACATATTATTTAGAATACAACTCGACGATAAGCATTTCGTTAACTGGAACATCAATTTGATCTCTTGTAGGTATTTCTTTAACAACACCTTTTAAAGCGTCTTGATCAGCCTCTAACCAAGCTGGTACTAATCTAGAACCAGTAGTTTCTAAGACATCTTTATATCTTTGTGCAGTTTTGCACTTTTCTTTAATTTCGATTACATCACCTGGTTTAACTGAATAAGAAGGGATGTTTACACATTTACCGTTAACTAAAACGTGTTTGTGGTCAACGATTTGTCTAGCTTCTTTTCTAGTTCTACCAAATCCCATACGGAAGATAACGTTGTCTAATCTAAGTTCAAGAAGGATCATTAAGTTTTCACCAGCAGTTCCGTTCTTCATTTTCTTAGCTTTAGCAAAATTATTTCTGAAAGGTTTTTCTAATACACCATAGATAAATTTAGCTTTTTGTTTTTCCTTTAATTGTAAGCCGTACTCGCTTAATTTCTTACCAGCTCTTGGAGCTCTATTAGATTTCTTGTCAATTCCTAGGTAAATAGGATCAAGACCAAGTGATCTACATCTTTTTAAAACAGGACTCATGTCTCTTGCCATGCTATAAGTTACCTCCTAATCTATTAACTTAAATCTTTTCCAGTAAATATGCATTTTATACATATAGTACCTATATCGTAACAATAACGCTCCTTGTTACTCTATAAAAGACTTTCGTTGTTTCAATACATTCCTCCGTAAACAACCCACTAAGTAGGTTGACTACAACCTTTATAGACCTAACCAAGTAGGTCATAACTATATAAATAAGAACTACACTCTTCTACGTTTTGGTGGTCTACAACCATTGTGTGGAACTGGAGTAACATCTTTGATGCTTGTTACTTCAATACCGCAAGCTTGAAGTGCACGGATAGCCGCTTCTCTACCTGAACCTGGTCCTTTTACCATAACTTCTACTGATTTTAAACCATGAATGATTGCTGCTTTAGCTGCAGTTTCAGCTGCCATTTGAGCTGCATAAGGTGTAGATTTCTTAGAACCTCTAAATCCTAATCCACCTGCACTAGCCCATGAAAGAGCATTTCCTTCTGCATCTGTTAGCGTAACAATTGTATTGTTAAAAGATGACTGAATATGTGCCTGTCCACGATCAACGTTTTTCTTAACACGTTTTTTAGTCACTTTTTTTGCTATCTTTTTAGCCATTTAACAAACCCTCCTATTGGATTTTAATTACCATGCAATATTAT
>NZ_CBDLAM010000174.1:0-2155 GCF_965301125.1 Anaerosporobacter sp.
TTATCATTATCCTCCAAATTGTTTTTCAAACCATCCAAAAAATTATAGCATTTTTATACATTCAAGGCAATCCACGCCGAATTTTATAACACATTTAATGTAACAAAAAAATCTATACACTATATACAATCAATATCCAACTAACTTACATATGTGGAATCGATATGTACATAATGTATAGATTCCTCTATACTAGTATTATCCTATTTTACCTATTTTAATAACAAATTGACTTTTTTCATGTATTCTTCCACTTGAGACGTAAGATTCTTAATTATTTCTTAATCTATCTTACGAATTTTAGTATCTAATGGATTAAGTCTCTTATGGATACTAGTTAAATCTCAAACGATTGATTGAACTAAAGATAGCACGAATAGACGCTCTCGTGATGTTTGAACTTAAGCCTACACCAAAAGTAGCTTTGTTGTTTTCCTGATCAAGCATATGAATATAGGCTGCAGCATGTGCATTGGAACCTTCTCTTAACGCATGTTCCGAATAATCCAATACTTTAATCTTGATTCCTAAAGAGTCTTGAATTGCCCTTTGTACTGCATCAATAGGACCATTTCCGTAATCTTCCACTACTTTTTCTTCCCCGTTGTTTGTATAAGTTAATACTACTTTTGTGTCAAAGTCATTATCTTCATCTGAGACATCTTCTATCTTACAACGTTTGAAGTGAAGCGGTTCTTTCTTATCAAGATATTCCTTCTTGAATTCTTCCATGATTTGATCTGGCGCCACTTCTCCTTGTTTCTCAGAAATCTTCTGAATAACATCTGCAAATTCCTTATGCATACCTTTTGGTAATTTGTATCCAAAATACGTATCCATAACGAACGCCACTCCGCCTTTACCCGATTGACTATTAATACGAACTATAGGTTCATATTCTCTACCAATATCGCTCGGATCAATTGGAAGATATGGAACTTGCCATATCTGGCTGTTTCTATCTTTCATAGCCTTAACGCCCTTATTAATAGCATCTTGGTGTGAACCGGAGAAAGCAGTAAATACTAATTTACCAACATATGGGTGTCTAGCATGAATCGGAAGTTTACAGCATCTTTCATAGACTTCAGCAATTTCATTGATGTGAGTAAGTTCAAGCTCTGGATTAATTCCTTGTGAGAACATATTATAAGCGATATTCACGATATCTACATTACCTGTTCTCTCGCCATTACCAAATAATGTTCCTTCTACACGATCTGCACCACCAAGTAATGCAAGTTCTGCACAGGCTACCCCTGTCCCACGATCATTATGAGGGTGAACACTAAGTATAATATTCTCTCTATCTTTAAAATGGCGGCTCATCCATTCAATTTGATCTGCGTACACATTAGGTGTATTCATCTCCACTGTCGATGGTAAATTAAATATAATCTTATTATCACTTGAAGGCTGCCATATTTCTTGAACTGCCGTACAAATGTCTAATGCAAAATCAAGTTCTGTACCTGTGAAACTTTCTGGTGAGTACTCTAAAATAATCCTACCAGGGAAATCTTTCGCATACTCTTTAACCAACTTCGTACCTTCAACTGCGATTTGTTTGATTTCTTCTCTCGATTTACCAAAAACAACATCACGTTGTAGAGTTGAAGTGGAATTATAAATATGTACTATTGCTGTTTTAACACCTTCCAATGCTTCAAATGTACGTTTGATTAAATGTTCTCTACACTGTACTAACACCTGAACACATACATCATCTGGTATTAATTTTCGATCTACTAATTGTCTCAAGAAGTCAAACTCAATCTGAGAAGCAGAAGGGAATCCAACTTCAATTTCTTTAAAACCTAATTTAACAAGCATAGAAAAGAATTCAATCTTTTCTTCAACAACCATAGGCTCAATTAATGCTTGATTACCATCACGTAAATCTACACTACACCAAATCGGAGCCTTTTGAATCTCTTTATTGGGCCACTCACGCTCAGGATAATCCACAACAGGTACTCTTTGATATTTCTTATAATTCAACATAATATATTCCTCCTAGATTTAGAATTTTATTTACATTTAGCTTCGTATCATTCTAAACTACAGAGTCGATAAATCACGCTATAGCGCTTGATTATAAATAACTTTGCTTTGTCTACTCTAGCCCCATCCTTATCATTCCTTTTCTATATAT
>NZ_CBDLAM010000174.1:2165-7792 GCF_965301125.1 Anaerosporobacter sp.
TCTATATATAGTAAATCGATGGTACCAATTTAAGTTTCCTTTTAATTGGCATCATCGACTCATGACAAAGAACGGTAAAGATTGACTTCTTTGTCATAATCTTGTTCCATGAACTATCCAAATTTATCTATGAATAGTTTTGTTTTACATTATATCATTAGCACTTTACTTTATCAACAAATATTTTAAAGCACCAGTAAAAAGATATTTCCAAATCCTATAGAACATTATCAAAAAATAAATCGCCCATCGTTTAGACGGGCGACTTAGTATATACTATATTTGGTTTTTGTCAAGTCTTCTACTCTTCTTGATTTTCTTTAAATATTGATTCGAGTAAGTTAACTATCGCTTGTAAAGCTTCTTCTTCATCTACTCCATCACATTGTATCTCAATCTCCATACCAGTTCTTACACAAGCACCTAGTACTCCTAATACACTTTTCGCATTTACTGATTTTGTTTCTGTCATTAGAGTAATATGGCAAGAATACTTTAAAGCTTCTTGACATAGCAAGCTAGCTGGTCGCAAATGTAGTCCATATATACTTTGTACTACCATCTTTTGACTTACCATAGTGCCTCCTTACGTTATCTTATTGGCGCAGTTCACTAATCATTGTTATCTTCAACATCTGGATTAGCATTATTATTATTAGTAGTATTATTAGTAGTAGTATTATTATTGTCTTCTTTATTATCTGCATTGTCAGGGGTTTCTGTATCATTGTTTTCATCATCGGTTTCTGGTTTTGTATCTGCGCTTCCACCCTGATTATTCTCCGTATCCTCTGTATTTGTATCTGCCGTTAAATCAATAGATACGGTAGGCTTATTCAAGATATCAATTCCTTCAACAGGTCCAAATTGAACTTCTATCACATAACTACCCTCTTTATTCTTATCTTGTAAATCAATATATGGATTCAAATCAGATATCTCAAGATTATTAATATCTTCTTCTCTTCCCATTATCTTAACTACTAATTTATTTGATACTAAATCACTTGTATAGCTAAATTTCAGTTTATCATTCAAATTCTTAAATTGGATATCTTTCACATCAAAAGTAAAATCTTTAATCTGTAACTTTTCAATGACTATATTCACCATTACAGAAAGACTCTCTTCCTCTAGAATTACACCATCTGGTATATAATTCTCTAAGTTAATCTCTGTTTCAATATCTGCATATTGACCTGATATATCAATTGGAATTACAATTTTGCTAACTTCATTTAGTACTTTCTTATCTCCAGCAATTGTCACACTCTTTGGCTCATATTCCGTACTAATATATTTGTATCCATGTAATGGATTTCCTTGTATTTCAATATCAACTGGCACTATTTTAGTATTCAATAAAGTACCAACAACTTTGACCTCTCTTGTACTAAAGGTCATCTTAGATGAATTGATTTCTTTTCCATCAGCGTCATAAACTTTTGGTACACCAGTTACCGTAAAATTCTCAGAGACATTAGATACATCAATATCAACCCGAACTTGATCAATCTTACTAATCTGTGACTTTGCACCAGTAACTTGAATTATATTCGGTTTCGTTTTAATCTCACCGATACAATATCCATCTTCAACTGTTCCCTTTTTGACAACAGTTACTTTGAATTGCTTTGTCTCTGCTTCTTCAAGAGAAACAATTAAAGTATCTACTGAACCAATTGTTATACTTGGTGTATCAGCATCTGTTAGGTACTTTGTTAGCTCTACTTTAATTGGAACAGCATTCCATCTTGATAGTTTAGATAGGTCAGCATATGCACTAAAATCCGATGTTGTCAAATTCTCTACAACACTTCTCTTACCTTTAACTGTAATCGTAACAGCATCGCCTTCTAATACCTCGTAACACATTCCTTGCTCTGAGATTACATTTTCATTTCGCTTCTCAACAGACAAACGAAATGTTCTTGTAATTGCAGGATCATCTATATTTACGATAATAAACCATATAAGTGCGGCAAGACCCAAAGATAAAATTTTTAGTCCTAAATTTTTAGTCCATTTTTTTTTCATTCTTTAGTCTTCCCCTCCATAATTTTAATTTTTTCGTTTCCGCCGATTTCTTTTGAAATGACAGTAACTTATTTTTCAAATAATCCCCATCTACATTGCGGATTAAAACACCACCAATTGCGATAGATACTTTTCCTGTTTCTTCAGAAACAATAATTGTTAAACTATCGGATACTTCACTAATACCCACTCCAGCTCTATGTCTTGTACCTAAGTCTTTGCTTAATTCCATATTATCTGATAACGGTAGATAACAAGTTGCTGCTACAATACGATTTCCTCGTATTATAACTGCTCCATCATGAAGTGGTGTATTATGTTCAAAGATATTAATTAATAATTGACTACTCATAGCTGAATCAATATTAATTCCAGTTCTTTCATATTCACTTAATATGATGTTTTGTTCTATAACCATAAGCGCACCAGTCTTAGTCTTCGCTAACTCAAAAGTAGCTCTGACGATATCTGATATAGTCTTATCGGAGAAACGCTCATTCTTCTCTTTTTGATCATCGAAAGGAATAAAGGATGATACAATATTCTTTCTACCTAACTGTTCTAATGCTTTTCTAAGTTCTGGCTGGAATACTATAATAACTGCAATAATACCAACATTAATTGTCTTTGATATAATCCAAAGAATTACATTAAAGTTCATAATATAGGCAATAAGACTAAATATGCAAAGTACGATAATCCCCTTTACTAACATCCATGCTCTAGTGCTTTTTATCCAATTAACAATATGGTAGATTAAAAAAGCCAATATCAGTATTTCTATAATATCGGTTAGTGTTAAATTTGGAATTGATAACCATACCAAATAATCATTAACAAAACTCTTGATTGTCTCCATTCACTTCGCACCCTTGCCTCAAATTTTAATAAATAATCTATATGTTATCTCTTCGGATCTTCATCTAATAAATCATCATAATCATCGAAGTTAGATTCATCATATTTATAGTCGTAATAATCAGATATCTCATCCTTAACAGCTTCTTTGATATTAACTCTATCTGATGATACTTTTTTCTCGTTAATTTTAGTAACATTCTTTTGAGGTACCGTAATCTTAATCTTAGGTACTGCTTTGACATAGTAATAATAATCATCATCTTGAAATTGCACATATTCTACCGCTGTATAATCTAATGTCAAACGGAAAAACTGTATAATGTAAACAATAACACCCGAGATAAGTGAACCTACAACTAAAGATAAAATCTTATCTTGAATGTCTAACTGTAAATCTCCAATTAAGAATATTAATATATTCACAACAACGCCAGAACCAATTGCAATATCAAAGGCATGGTCTATCTTTCTTGTGCGAATTATATAAGTAATCACTATAACAATAGCGAAAATTGCCATTGTTAATATCATTTCTTTATTTGATTTCAGATTATCGATAACATAAGTATACACTTGTAACGTATCTTCAACACTCATACTAACTGTAATTTGTGCAGCTTGCTTAACAACAGCAATAAAAAAGTAAAGTAATACACCACTCGTAACAGGTATAATTGCGATAGGCGTTGATATTACACCTAATAAAATCGGCAATACATATGGTATTTTTAGCATAAAGCATATTGGCATCAATACTAAAACATATCCGTGTTTTGGTGTAAATCTAGCAAAAAGTAAATATAGTATTATGAATACAAGTATAACTAATATAGATAATATCTTTGATACAAAATAAAAATGAAAAAAAGATACCATCGCTGCAATTATAACCATTATAGGTGTAGGTAAAAAAGCACAAAATAGTGATAATAATAGCACAACTGGTACACTTTTAAAACGAGGGTCATAGCCATACGAGTTATTAATTACCATAAGTACAATAAGTGCCATAAAAAATCTGATGACTGGTTTTGCATAAACCTCTATCTTTTGGTATATCGTAATTAGTCTTTCTTTCAAAACGAGTAAACTCATCATATATTATACTCTCCCTATTTCAGTTCATTCTCTTCGTCATGATAAAATTGACGAAGTTTTTTAAGATTTTTTCTATATTTAAAAAGTCTCTTTTTTGATGAATCAAATTTGAACGAATACCCAACAATAGAACCAAAGACATAAATAGTAAGAAGTATCAAGTATATTCCTAATACTTGTAAACCAATTACTTTATAATTTAGTTTGACAGCCTCTTGAATAAGATACTCTGATTTATAGAAAGCTACCATTAATACTATCAACAAGTAAGAAATTGTTACACTTACTATTGACTTAATTATTTGGTATCGAAGAAAATCCATCTTATAATATTTACTTAAATTAATATCTTCTTTTCCTTCATTTTTCTCATATATTGCAAGCTTTGTCATTAACTTTATTTTATTATTGTCAAGCATTGATTCACCTCCCAATAAAATATTCAAAATTATTATACCACAAAGGATAGCTGATTTCGAGAACTATTTTTATTACCAAAGGGGTTCATTCCATCATTGTTCCCATTTACAACTTCGTTAAACACAATACAAAGAAAAAGGTAAGGCTTTTAACATAATCTGTTAAAAGCCTTACCTTCGTTTATTTAACTATATTATCCTTACTCGTAAACCTATTGTTACTCTTAGCTATCTTTTCCTATCTCAGCAACACTTTTCACAAGACCTGCAATTCCTTGAATTTCTGAAGGAATAATAATCTTGGTTGCTTTACCATCCGCAGCCTTTGCAAATGCTTCTAAACTCTTTAATTGAAGTACAGCATTACCTGGTTGTGACTCATTCAAGAAACGAATACCATCTGCATTAGCTTGTTGTATTGCAAGAATTGCTTGTGCTTGACCTTCTGCTTCACGAATTGTAGCTTCCTTCTTGGCCTCTGCACGAAGAATAGCAGATTCTTTTTCACCCTCTGCCTCAAGAATAGCGGATTCTTTCTTACCTTCTGCCACAAGTATTGTAGATTTTTTCTCACCTTCTGCTCTAAGGATTGCTTCTCTTCGCTCACGTTCCGCTTTCATCTGTTTCTCCATTGCATCTTGAATAGCTGCTGGCGGAATAATGTTTTTAAGTTCTACACGATTAACTTTAATTCCCCATGGATCCGTTGCTGTATCTAGTGATACACGCATCTTAGTATTAATAATTTCCCTTGATGTAAGTGTTTGGTCAAGTTCCAAATCACCAATAATATTTCTTAATGTAGTAGCTGTTAAGTTCTCAATTGCCATAATTGGATTCTCAACACCGTACGCAAATAATTTAGGATCTGTAATCTGGAAGAATACAACCGTATCAATTCGCATTGTTACATTATCCTTCGTAATTACAGGTTGTGGTGCAAAATCAACAACTTGTTCCTTTAAAACTACTCTTCTAGCAACACGATCAATAAATGGCACTTTAACATGAACACCTACATTCCAAGTTGCTTGGTAACCACCTAATCTTTCTACAACAAACGCTTGTGCCTGTGGTACGATTTTGATACAGGATGCAAGAATTATTAAAATAATAATCACAAATCCTATGGCTATTACTTGCCAAATATCCATACTTTAATCCCTCCATTTAATTAATAATTTAAACTCTCATAAATATAGTTATCTTGTT
>NZ_CBDLAM010000175.1:0-7715 GCF_965301125.1 Anaerosporobacter sp.
GTATTATATAACTTCTTTTAATCACCATTCCTTGCCTTATTGATAATAAATAGCTAATTATGAAACTCTTTGTAGTGTATAAAGTATACCAATAAATGTATATTAATAAAGTAGAAAAGCAAAACTCAGAAAAGCGTAGATTTGCTTCCCGTACCTATTTTACTTCATTAACTAACTTAGAAACTTTTTCCTTAAGAATATGCAATTCATTACGTAAAGCTCTGTTCTCTGCTTCAAGTTTTGATATATCATTCAAAACAGGATCTGGTAAATGTACTTGATCTAAATCTTCGTATGGTATCTTCACATTATCGCGTTTTACAACTCTTCCAGGAACACCGACTACCGTCGAGTTTGGTGGAACTTCCGATAATACAACACTACCTGCACCAATTTTTGAATTCTCACCAACTGTGAAAGAACCTAAAATTTTAGCGCCTGCACTAATCATACAATTGTCACCAATAGTAGGATGTCGTTTGCCAGTTTCTTTACCAGTACCACCAAGTGTAACACCTTGATACAAGGTTACATTGTCACCAACAATAGCTGTCTCCCCTATTATAACACCATTACCGTGATCAATAAATAATCCTTTTCCTATTGTTGCCCCTGGATGAATTTCAATACCTGTTTTACGAACAGTTCTTTGTGAATACCATCTCGCTAAAAAATAATGTTTCTTTAAATATAACTTATGTGCGATACGATATCTCAATACAGCCTTAAAACTTGGATACAAGAAGACTTCCATAGAGGTCTTAATAGCTGGATCACGTTCTTTAATCATTTGTATTTCTTCCTTGACATAATTAATGAATCCCATTCGAAACCACTATCCTTCCCTTATTATTTGGGGATAAATAGAGCAGAAAAATCGCCTCTAACATGTATACACATATTAGAGGCGATTTACTCGCGGTTCCACTCTATATTATTAACGAACTGATTCCTTTAACAAAGGAAACCACAGTTCTTAGTTAACATCTTATCGTCATATAACGGCTGCTACCGGATTTAGCTAAGAGTATTCCTCACTAAATCAGCTCCCAGATGCACTTCACAGACTTAATTACAATAATTAAGCGGAATCCTCCATACTTCAATAAGGAATGCTTACAGCCGGTGACATTCCATCTCTGTTATCTTCGTATCTGCTACTTTTCTGTTCTTCGCTTTTCACTTTAATTAAATTCTATGCCTAATAATTAATATACGTCTCTTTAGGCAAACCTAGAACAATATAAATTGTCTTGCTATATTCTATTCATTATTTCGCGATTTGTCAACAAAATTTGATAACTTGCATTAAGATTTCTTCTTACCACAACCGCCACTACAACCCGAACAACCAGAGCAACCTCCGCTTGGTTGAAATGTCTCCATAACATTGTCATAAGCATAATTACTTACGCTTGTAATCATACATATTGCCTGAGAAGATATTCCCTTCTCTTCACCGGTAAAACCAAGACCCTCTTCTGTAGTTGCTTTCACATTAACTTGATTTACTTCAATTTGTAATGTCGCAGCTATATTCTCACGCATCTGTTCAATATGTGGAGCCATTTTGGGTTTCTGTGCAATAATTGTAGCATCGATATTTTCTATAACAAATAACTCATTATCAAGTAATTTCTTTACCTCTGCTAATAATGAAAGGCTTGAAACTCCCTTAAACCGTTCATCTGTATCCGGAAAATGTTTTCCTATATCGCCAAGTGCTGCTGCACCAAGTAACGCGTCCATAATTGCATGTAATAACACATCTGCATCGGAATGTCCTAATAAACCTTTTTCATAAGGAATATTCACTCCGCCTACTATGAGTTCTCTACCTTCAACTAATTTATGAACATCATATCCCATACCTATACGCATCTCATATCCTCCTTTCTTTTCTTCTACACAATATATTATAATAAAAGCTTAGCTGATATCATCTAAAAAAGTGATCGTATTTATCTCACTTCCCTCAATAATAATAAAGCCATAAAGCAAAAACGTCAAGTAATAGTATATCTATTACTTGACGTTTTTTAGACTTTATAATAGCGGAGAACGGATTTGAACCGCCGACACTGCGGGTATGAACCGCATGCTCTAGCCAACTGAGCTACTCCGCCATATTTACTTGACAATAGCTTGTCCCTAACTTGTTACAGTTAGGTAATGGGACCAATAGGGCTCGAACCTATGACCCCCTGCTTGTAAGGCAGGTGCTCTCCCAGCTGAGCTATGATCCCATTCAAAGTACTTGACAACAACGTTTACGTCGTAAGTACTTTGATATTATATTTGTTTTCTATAAAAATGTCAAGCTGTAAATTATAATTTTTTTTATTTTTTTAATTGTTCTATTAATTTGTGCATTTTAGGTAAATTTTATTCGATTAGTTACTTAATCAAACTTCTACACTTAAAAACTAAATAAAAGTTAACTATCTAGTCGTACTTGTGTGTCTATAAAGTAGAATAGCAAAACTCTAAAAAGCGTAGATTTGCTTCTTAGCTTACGTACTATGACTAAGAAACAATAGCGAAGCATCTTAGTACTTCTTAGTGTGTACATCATAGCCTAGGAATGCGAGGCATGGAGGCCGAGCAAGTCTGAGCTGAGGCAGGATGCCGAATCGAAGGCGTTTCCATATCATTTGAATCACCTATATTGTACACACTTAGAAGTACTTAGGTGTGTAGCGTGTTTCGTGTTATAGTACGTAAGTTAAGAAGCTATGATATGCATGCATATAGAGTTTTGCCTCTAGCGCAAAAATACACAAGTACATTAACCTTTTATATAACTTTCATCTCTAACGTACTTCCATGTTTTCCTCGTTCCACTACGATCTGATTATTAATTCTCTCTTTTAACTCGCCCACATGAGAGATAATACCAATCAAACGATTATTTTTTGTCAGCTTTGATAATGTCTCTAGAGCTTGTTCTAACGATTCTGTGTCAAGTGATCCAAAACCTTCATCAATGAACAGCGTATCAATCTCTATTCCACCGGCATAACTTTGTATAATGTCTGACATGCCAAGTGCGAGGGATAGTGCTGCTTTGAAGGACTCACCACCTGAAAGGGATTTAACAGAACGTTTCTTACCAGTATAGTGATCTAACACTTCTATGTCCAAACTATCTTTCTTACGAGCATCACTAACTCCTGAAGAACGAAGCAGTTCGTAACGACTATTGGTCATTACTAACAAGCGAAGATTTGCTGCCTTTAGTATGTCCTCAAAATAAGAAGCTAATACATATTGTTCGAAAACAAGACGATCTGGGTTATTTCCTTTTGTTATATTATCCAGTTGCTTCACAACTCCATACTCTTTCTCTAACGCAGAACGTTTCGCTAACTTTTCCTTCATAGACTTATAAGCCTTCTCATTCACCGTTTGTTTCGTATGGAATGCTTGTTTCTCCTCTACAACCTGTAACTTTTTCGATTGTAAAGTCATGCGTTCTTCCTTAAGTATATCAACATCAACTATTGGTTCTTTGCCCAGTGTCTCTTGTAACGTCTTCTTCCCTGCCTCAATTTCTTTACAACTTTCCAGATAAGTTTTGATTTCATCATCTAAAGCCGCACGATCGTTTTCATTCATAGAAGCTTCTTTGTATTCCAATCTTGATACAAACCCGAATTTTTGTAAAGCAGTGTCTAATTCTTGTTTTTCCACCTTACCTTGTGCATGAACCATACGCATCTCTTCTTCACGTTCAATACGAAGAACAAGCAATCGTTCATATTTCGTCTTAGTAATGTCATATTCTTTTCTAATTCTTTGAATCTGTAGTTTTTGTTTCTCAACTTGTACAGTAATCTGCTCAAGAGCTTCCGAGATTTGCGTAATACTTTGATATTCTGAAGGTAACATAGCCTTCTTCTGTTCTACTTGTTCTGTAAGTTGCTTGCCCTCTTGTAATGCTAAGTTATATTGATTCATTAATTGAGCTGCATTCTCTTCTTGCTCTTTCAATAACTTCTCTAGATTCGTAATACTTTCTGTTAGCTCAGTTTTTCTAATATGATTCTTTTCATAGGTTGCTGCTTGATTTTCCAATTCCACTTGACTTTGTAGTAGTGTTTCAATTTGCTCTAGAATCAGCTCCGAAGCAATCCCATTATCTTTGCAGATAGTATCGAAATCACTTTGAAGTGCACTTACCTTCTCTGATAAAGCAATAAGTTCTGAATATCCACGTTGATAGATTTCTGCTTTTTCTTCTGCTATTTTCTTATACTCATCTAATTCTTTCTCATCTGGTGCATTATCCGAAACCGTAGCTTTCATCGGATGGGAGGTAGAACCACATACCGGACAAGGTTTCCCTTCTTCAAGTTCCCTTGCTACAATACCAAGAATAGCTCGTCGATACAGTGTTTCTTTTTCATCATATAATCTTTTTGCCTCCAATGATTCTTGTTCGGCCTTTTTATATTCAGGTAAATACTTTTCTTTATTAAGAATAGCACTGTCTAGTACTTCCTTCTTAACTTGTAACTGCTTAACTTTATCTATTTGTATCTGTAGACGTTCCCTACCTGATTTATTTTGTTCTATTAAAACTTCCACATTATCATAAAGATGAAATTCTTCTTTAGATTTTTCAATAGAACTCTTCATCTGTTCTTGCTTACTTTGAAGATTTTCTTGCATACTTTGAATTTCACGGATCGTCTTATGGATTAATCTTACCTTGTCTTGCAATGCATTCACTTCGTCAACAAGTGGGCGATAGCTTTCAATTTGCTTTTGCTTCATCTGATTTTCTAAAAGGGATTTCTCAAGGTTCTCTACTTCTTCAAATTCCTTCTTACTTGTCTCATATTCTGGTAAAACGGTATCTAATTCCGCTTTGATTTGTTCCCACTTTGATTTAGATGCATTATATCGAACTACAGATGCTTCGTACATCTTATCAAAGGAATCTACATTCATTGCTTGCAACGCCTGATTTAGTTTTTGCTTCTTAGCTTCAAATACTTCTTTTTGATTCACTAATTGTTGTAACTGCGCTTCTAGCTCTGCTAATCTTCGATGATTTTCATTAATCTTCTCACCTTTTGTAATCTTCTCAATCAATACACTCTCTGCTTGTTCATATTCCCTAATACTAGCCTCTAGCTGTACTTCTACCTTCTTAGAATCTGTCATTCCTTCTTTCAAAAGAGTGAGAATTCGATCATAATGATAAGGTGGTGCTAGAAGGAGTCTCGATAGCTCATCTTCTTCATCCTCTCGGTTACACTCAATCGTATTCACAATTTCATCAAGACGGTTATTTTGTTCTGTTAATTCTCTTTGTAATCGTAAAGACTTCTCTGTTAATGCTTTCTGCAACTTCTCATATTGATTCGTCTTAAAAATATTTCTTAAAATCTCTACGCGGTCTTTCGAACTAGCCACAAGTAATTCTAAGAATTCTCCCTGTGCAATCATGGATATTTGCTTAAATTGAAGATAGGTCATACCAAGAATTTCTTCTATTTTTCTATTCACTTCTGTTATTACAACAATTGGAGTTTGGTTCTCGATATATAGTTCTGCAATTTCTTGTGATACCGTCGTTCCTTCTCCACGTTTCTTTGGGCGTTCATATTTTGGTGCACGATAGACACGATAACTCTTTCCTTTATGTTCAAATAACAATTCTACATAAGTATCATCTCCGGCAGTAGCAAAGTCACTTCTAAGAGTCGCCTTCTCCCTTATCTTACCACTTACATCTCCATATAGCGCAAATGTTATGGCATCGAATACCGTTGTTTTTCCCGCACCTGTTTGACCAGTGATTAAAAATAGGCTTCCTTGATTAAACTTTGTAAAATCAACAACTACTTTATCCTTATACGGCCCCCATGCTGCTATGGTTACTTGCAATGGTTTCACGATCTATCACCCCCAATCTCTTCTATCACTTCCTTCATGCAAGTTTCGTATTCTCCTTCTAGCTCTTCACCAGCAACACTTGCATAGAAGTCCTTGAAATGTTCATAGATTGATTTATTACGTGCATTTGTTATGTTAATGTTATTCTCATGTTCTTTTCGTTCATTCTTCTCAAATGCAATCTGCATAACATTGGGATACACACTGCGAAGGGTTCCCATAGGATCAAATAATTCCTGCTTGTCTAATAAGGTTACATGAAGATAGTCATTCACCTCCGCTAAAGAATACACCTCTTCTTTCATTAGTTCCTCTAAGGTTCCCTTAATTTTTCTCATATTATGAATTGGAACAAGTTCCCGCACTGACAAGCTTACCTCGCCTTTTTCCTTTAGTTCCACAATTGTAACGCTCTTCTTATGAAATACTTCCGAGAAAGAATACTTAATAGGTGATCCACTATATCGAATCGTATCTCTTCCCATTCGTTGTGGTCCATGAATATGTCCAAGTGCTACGTAATCAAATGCTTCAAATACACTTGCATCCACATTTTCAGCACCACCTAATAATAAATCAGATTCCGATTCACTTTGTTCTGGTGGTTTTCCTGTAGATGTAACAAAATGGTGTGTAATCAATAAATTTCGTTTCTTCCCATCTACACCAGATTCCGTAATCATCTTGCGCACACCATCTTCACAGGTAACTATGTTATCATCTTGATATTGATGTCTTACAATTGCTGGCTTTGCAAATGGTAGCATATAGATATTGAGTTTACCATACTCATCTTCCATTACAACAGGATTCATATTTCCTCGTATCATACCTTCAATATACAATCCTTTATCCTCTACAATCCTCTGTGCAAAACCAATTCTTTCAGGTGAATCATGATTTCCGCTAATCATAAAAATCTGAATTCCTAGTTTTGTTGCCTCGCTTAAGAATTGATCTAAAACAAGAACCGCCTCCGCAGATGGAACAGAACGGTCATAGATATCTCCAGCTAGGATTAATCCATCTGCTTTCTCCTCCTTCACTATAGTAAGTATCTGACTTAAAACATGTTTTTGCTCCTCTAACATGCTAAATTCATTAACCACTTTTCCTATATGAAGGTCTGCTGTATGAATGAACTTCATTATCTTCCCTCCTTATATCTAAACTTTTTGTTCTCTATTAATGTATTTCTTCAAAATGTCTGAAAAGAATTGGATTGTAGGACCTGCTGTTGCTATTGTTATCACTGTGATAACACCTAGTTTTCCTCCACATAAATATCCAAGTAACACCATTGTCATATCAAAACATATTTTTGTCTTTCTAAAACTCCAACCTATCTTATCTTTTATTACCATAACTACTCCAGTGAATGGGTCAAGCCCAATAGCTGCTACTATGAATAATGCAACACCCAAATAGGTTGCTGTACATCCGATTACTGCAGCAAATACCCTTTGAACAATACTGTCTTGATTAACTACTGCATTATATATGTTGGTTCCGATTGATATAAAGAAACCAAATGGTAGAATGTAAATTAGTGTACCGATATTTATGTGTTTTTTCCCTACAAAGAATAGGATAACAATCATACCTACATTAACTGCATTGGATATCAACCCTAACTCTTCTGGTCTCATTCCTAGCAAACTGCGCATACCATCATACAAAATTGCAATCGGATCATTTCCAAACAAAGTTCCGGCATTAAATGCGACACCAAGTCCCACAAAGAAAATTCCTATAACTGCAATTAAAATTCTTTTATAATATTTCATTCTTTTTATCCTCGTAAATAC
>NZ_CBDLAM010000176.1:0-7715 GCF_965301125.1 Anaerosporobacter sp.
CATTTGAACTCACTAAAAAGCAAGAAAAAAGAACAGAAATCGTGATTTCTGTTCTTTTTTTGATCATCAATCTAGTTTGACAACCTTTTTTATTTATTGAAAAATATCCTCTTGATACCTATCTAATGTAGCAAGATAATTATTCTTAAACCGATGATCTCTACTTACATCTTCTCCAAACCATTCAGGTGGTATAAACTTACTTGCTGCCTCTTCATTTGGAAATTCCACTTCTACAAAATACAAGCCTTCCAGTTGTTCACGAAAGATATCTAACTCTGCTTTCAATCCATCTTCTAATGAAATGATGTAGCGTGTCTTAGCAACTATATGATCATCAACTTTCGTTTTAAGATGTTCATAACCAGATTCATTAAGCGGAACTTCTACCTCATTAGAAATGCATGCATTCTGATCCTGTTTCTCTTCTATTCCAAACTTTGATTTGTATGTTAGAATATAATCATCATTGCTACGACGAATTCGTACAATCGGATTCGTACATAGATACCCTTGCTCAATAATCTTCTTATCATAAGAATCTAATTGTTCTGGTAACTGTTTCACTCTAAATTTCTTTTCTATTTCCATTACATACCTCATCTAATCCATCTTGTAACTAACTATTTTTCAAAAGATCTTAACTAATGTTAATGATGAATAATCAAGAATCTTTATTCATTGATTAACTTACTTGTACCTGACTACCTCTAAAATAGAAATGCAAAACTCTGAAAACATAAAAGAGTTTTGCCTCCATAACCTAGAATTTTATTCGTTAAAAACTACAAACTTACTAAAATAGTAATTAATAATTACAACTACTACATTCATGATAGCTTTTATCAGCATATTGTTTACGCACAAAAGATCAACAAATACAAACATTGCTGCCTCTTCAACTAAGAAAGATACAAACCTTGCAGTAAAAAATTTACCAACCTGTATTGCCTCACCAACGAACCCTTTTTTCGTTGGTTTAAAAACATATTTGGCATTTGCAAAATATGCGAACAACATTGCTACTATCCAAGCAAACGCATTAGATACAAGATTACTAATTCCAACTATATTACAGAACCAGTAATATGCAACCATGTTCACTCCTGTAGTAAGTGTTCCAACAATAATGTAGGCTATCGTTTCTTTCTGAATTAATTTTTCCCTGAAACGTCGTATTTTATCATACAAAAGTTGACGTTTATCCTTAATTTCATTGGCTAAATTCATCTCTTGACTATACTTCATAACCCTTCCCTATTAACCTCTACCTATGTTTATCTTATATCTATTACTTATTTACTATACGCAATTTTATCATATATTTTCCATTTTTCCAAGTGGGACAATCTTAACATTTTCTTAAGCAGTAGAATTACTTCTGACGGTATGTACTTAAGAAATCTGCTAATTTATCCGTAGCACTTTTTAGTTCAATAACATTTGGCAAATATACAATTCTAAAATGATCTGGATCTTTCCAATTGAACCCTGTTCCCTGCACAATTAAAACCTTTTTCTCACGTAAGAAGTCAAGTGCAAATTGCTCATCATTCTTCAAATTAAACTTCTTAATATCTAGTTTAGGAAATATATAAAAAGCTGCCTTTGGTTTTACCACAGAAACACCAGGTATCTCTTTGAGTGCATTATATACGAACTCCCTCTGTTCATATATTCTTCCCCCGGGAAGCAGTAATTCATCTGCGCTTTGATAACCTCCTAAAGCAGTCTGAATGATGTACTGCGATGGAACGTTGGAACATAATCTCATAGATGCCAATAGATTAATTCCTTCGATATAGCCTTTGACTTTGGATTTATCACCACACAAGCACATCCATCCACTTCGAAATCCCGCAACACGATGTGACTTTGATAAACCATTAAAGGAAACAGTGAATAAATCCGGTGCTAATGAAGCAAGTGCTGTATGTTCCAAATTATCCATAACTAAGCGGTCATAGATTTCATCAGCAAAGAGGATTAGCTCATTCTCTCTTGCCACCTGTACGATTTGTTCCAATATTTCTTTGGGATAAAGTGCACCTGTTGGATTGTTAGGATTGATTACTACAATACCTTTCGTTTTGCTTGTTATCTTCTTCTTGATATCTTCTATATCTGGATACCATTCCGACTGTTCATCACAAACATAATGTACAGCTTTCCCTCCAGCTAGATTTACAGCGGCTGTCCATAGAGGATAATCTGGCATTGGAACTAACATCTCGTCGCCATCATTTAATAATCCTTGCATTGCTAGAACAATCAGTTCACTTACACCATTTCCTGTATATATATCATTAATTCCTACATTCGGAATATTCTTTAACTGGCAATATTGCATAATTGCTTTTCTTGCAGAAAAGATTCCCCTCGAATCTGAATACCCTTGTGCATTACGTAAATTGAACACCATATCATGAATAATCTCATCTGGTGCATCAAATTGAAAAGGCGCAGGATTACCAATATTTAATCTAAGAATGTCAACACCTTCCGCTATCATACGGTTCGCTTCGTCCATTACCGGACCTCTTATATCATAACATACGTGATCTAATTTTCTGGATTTTTCAAATACTCTCATACTAATCCCATTCCCTTCTTTTACAAATTAATTCCTATACTTGTGTATTACTAAGATAGTAAAAGCAAACTTTCAATATATCCAACTGTTTCTAAGCTGGCATACTATAACTAAAAAAATAGCGAAGCACTAAAAACGCCCTAAACCAAATTTTCTTTGGTTTAGGGCGAACATATTGTCCGTGTTACCACCTAAATTCAGATTGACCATCTGCACTCACCAGTACTTCTCTAATATTTATTAGAAATATACTTTATCCCTATAACGGTGGAAATCCGATGAAGCCTACTTTGATAAGATTACTTATAGTTCGGTTCATAGCTCTGAGACTGCTTCGATCTAAGTATATTGAAGATTCACACCAACCATCTTCTCTCTGTTAATATAAACTAAGATGTACTCCTTCTCTTCACTGCCTTTGACTCACTTTATTACTTCAATTTGCCACAGTATACCATCTTATGCTTCATTTGTCAATATGAGTACTATATTTTTAACCTTGCTTATCTAATTATAACCATACTTACTTAATCTATAATTTTCACTTGATTTTCTTAAAAACGATTTAAAGATTTTCCACATTTTCTTACTTACGTAATATAATAGCATTGATACTGGTAATGCTATTGGAAGAGCTAATATATCAGGTACATTAAAATTTCCCAAAATAAATGTTATAAAACTCATATTATATCCTAAGAGTGCTCCCACAGTTTTAATACAACCTCCTATTAGTGTAATAAAACTGGATATATATAAACTCCCTGCTATTACCGTTAGTATCATTCCATTTATTCCTGTTGAACTATAATACAATAATGCCCTGAAAAAACTTTTACTGTTGAATACTACAGTATCTGCTATAACTTTTCCTACATATGCCTTACCAAGTTTTTTAGGATCCCCAAGATTTTGTAGAATAGATTTCATATCAATCCCTTGTTTGATCTTTGTCTCTTGGATATGACTTTTTATTTCATATATAATATCCGCTTTTTCTTCTTCTGATAAATACTTCAAATTCCGTTTTACTGCTTCTAAAAACTCATTCATTAATTCATCATCCATTTAGCTCTCCCTTTCTGCTTTGCAATTCCTGTATAACACTCACCAATTCGGTCCATTCTTTTGTCATTACGGATAAATACTCTTTTCCCTTATCTGTTAGTGTATAATACTTTCTAGGTGGTAAGCCTTCAGATGAATCTTTCCATTCGGATGCTAGATATTTTTCTTTTTGTAGTCTCCGTAGTAATGGATATACTGTACTTTCTTTGGCTGCTATTATATCCCATTGGCTTATTTCATTAATGATTTCATAACCATAATAAGGTTTCGAATTAATCAATAACAAGTATTTTGCCATTATATGTTTTATTCTTACATGTATATCTAAAAACGAAAAATCTCCAAAATGATATGATTTTCTTACATCATTTTGGAGATCCCCCTCTTTTCTTAGTTATACAACTTTTACTTTATATAGGTTTAGCTTTTTATGGTTGAATCACCGTTAATTTTCTAACTCTACTCATCAAATCTTCCATTGTCCATATCTCAAACTCTGGTTTTGTTTCACTGATCACAGTCAAATAATACTCTTGCAAATTCATACATTCTATATATGCATCTAAGTCTTTTTTAAGTTCATAATCTCTGATTCTAATATTTCCATTTTCCAAATACGTATTAAATGTATCGAACCCTTTACTCATCCCTAGTCCAAGATATTTTATGTATGCCTCTTTAATTGTCCAAAGTGCGTAAAACTTCCTTCTTCTATCTTCACATGTCTTAAAACCATCTATCTCCTTTGGACTAAAAAACCTCTTAACTATATCATCATTATCTTTATCATTAATAATCTCTACATCAATGCCTACTTGCTTATCATCAAAAATACCTGCAACACAGTTCCCAGAATGGGATAAGTTATAATTAATCTTCTGTGCCGATGAACAAAATGGTTTACCATGCTCAGTTTTTTCAAAAACCATATCCTTGTTATCAATTCCCAAACTCTCATTGATAATGCATCTTGCAAGTAAAGAAGAAGCCAATCCCCTGCACTGATCCTTATATTGATGAAATCTACCGAGTATATTTCTTCTTTCACTTGATATATAATTAAGGCATGTGCTATATTCTTCTTCCGTAAATGTACAATCATTTAAAATCACTGCTCTCGACATGTTCCCTCTACCTCTTTCTCATACATTGAATTGACATATTTTAGAGAATGTCAATATTCTTCCATCTTACTCGCAATGGAATATTCTTTCATAAAGATTTGGTACATTCCATTATTATCCAATGTTTATATTATCATCTTTTTTGACAAATTACAATAAATACACTACTTTCTTTTACTTCGAGCCAAGCGTGATTGTTTTAATGCTTCCTTTTTTTCACGCATCTTTGATTCTCTTTGTAATTTTACATAACTCTTATATCTATTTGCTGTTAGTGTTCCATCTTCAATAGCTTCTCTAACAGCACATCCTGGTTCATTGCCATGTGTACAATTATGAAATTTACATTGTCCTACTAATTCTTCCACATCACCGAATGACTCTTTCAAACCTTCAGATACATCCCACAATCCAAGTTCACGCATACCTGGTGTATCAATAAGCAACGCCCCATTCTCTAGCTCTATCATCTGCCTATGGGTTGTTGTATGATATCCCTTACTATCGTCTTCACGAACCTTGTTTGTATTCATAATCTCTCTTCCTGCTAACGCATTGACCAATGTGGACTTCCCTATACCAGAAGATCCAAGGAAAACTATTGTCTTGCCTGAGGTAACATAACGGTTTAATTCTTCTAACCCTTCCCCTTTTACTGAACTAATGGCTAAAACATCAACTCCTGGCGCCACTAAGCTAGCCTCGTTAATGTATATACTTACATCTTCTACCAGATCTGCTTTTGTAAGAACGATAACTGGTGTTGCGCCACTTTGCCATGCTGCCGTTACATATCGCTCAATTCTTCCTATACTAAAGTTATGGTTTAAGGATACCATAATAAACACGTAGTCAAAGTTTGTTGCAACGATTTGCTCCGTTTTTCTTGTGGTAGGGTCTAATCTGGAAAAATATGACCTTCTTGGTAAAACTGTATAGATTACCGAATCACCTTGTGGATTATATCGTATTAGAACAAAATCACCTACTGCAGGATAAATTACTACTCCTTCTCCATTATAAAATGCTGAACCTTTTAACTTTGCTCCGCTCTCACCATGTTCACTAACAATTTTATATCGTTCGCGGTGTACTTGAGTAATTCTTGCTGGGATCAATGGTTCTTGTATTCTTTCTTCTGTTATATATCTAATTGCTTCCTTATAATCTGCCTTGGTAAAACCATATTTAAAATTTATTATACTATTCATATTCTTAATACCTTCCTTTTCTTCTATTTCAAATTTCTCCCTGTTAATTATCTCTTGACTCATAGCAATCCTCCTAGGTATATTTTTTAGTAGATAATTGCATAGCCCTCAATACGTATAGCTTGAAATAGATAAAAAAGCGCAAAAAAAACACGCCCTAAAGCGTGTTATATAATACAATGCCTATAATATCATTCATGTACACGAAAAGGTTCTTATTCGATACTTACGTATCGAGCACATATGCAATTATTTG
The DNA here is from genome assembly GCF_965301125.1 of Anaerosporobacter sp. Classification (NCBI taxonomy): domain Bacteria; kingdom Bacillati; phylum Bacillota; class Clostridia; order Lachnospirales; family Lachnospiraceae; genus Anaerosporobacter; species Anaerosporobacter sp. The sequence goes on from NZ_CBDLAM010000176.1 coordinate 6,253, forward strand.
TTATTCACCATCTTATTCTCTTTCATCATAATTACATGTCTCCTTTCGTGATTCGAAAAATATAGTCTGTGAAAATATATTCTCCATAATATGAGTTTTCCACATAATACCACTTTCATTCTATCAGAACATATAGATTTGTCAAGTATTATGCTAAAAATTGGGCAGAATAATTTTGAATGGTATTGTTGTTTTATTACTTCACTACCATAAATTACATGTATTTTTATTATTTTTTTAATGACAAGTATAATATGAAATGATATAATGCATAAGGGTATAAAATAGTTACTATTGAAACTATTTTTAGAAATGATTATTTCCAGGAGGCAATATGAAAAAAATAATTGCATTATGTACAGTATTAATGTTAGCTATGACTACACTTATTGGTTGTAGTTCTAAGTCTTCATCAGACAGTATTCCAACTGATGAATTAGTGGTTTACTTTGTACCTTCAAGAGATCCATCTGAAATCAAAGAAGCTACAAAACCATTATCTAACTTATTAAAAGATGAATTATCGAAACAAGGTTTTGACTTCGATAAAGTTACTATTGAAGTAGGTACAAGCTTTGAAGCAGCTGGTGAAGCATTAGCTTCTGGTACTGCTCAAGTAGGTTTTATCCCTGGCGGAACTTATGTGTTATATTCTGATGGTATTGATGTTGCTTTAACTGCAACTCGTGATGGTTTAAACCATGATTCTGAAAATCCAGCCGACTGGAATACAGCTCCAACGGAAGGAACTGATAAACAAGTAACTTACTATCGTTCATTAGTAATTGCAGGTCCATCTGAAAAAGGTCAAGCATTGGCAGATAAAGTAAATAACGGTGAAACTCTTACGAAAGAAGATATCGAAAGCGTAACTTGGGGAGTTTCAAGTAACACTACTTCTCCAGCAGGTTACATCTACCCAAGCTTATGGTTACAAGAAAACTATGGAATGTCTATTACAGACCTACCAAACAAAGTATTACTTGATAACTATGCAACAAGTCTTTCACAATTAGCTAGTGGACAAATTGACGTTATGGTAACTTATGCAGATGCTCGTCGTGATTACGCATCAGATTGGGAATCAACATTCGGAAGAAAAGCATCCATCTGGGATGAAACAAATGTAATCGGTGTAACTGATGGTATCTACAACGATACAATCTCTGTAACAAAAGATGAAAAAGTTATGAATGCTGAGTTAAAAGCTGCTATCCAACAAGCATTTATCAACATTGGAAATACAGAAGAAGGAAAAGAAATTATTGCAATCTACAGTCACAATGGATATGAAATTGGGGATGATAAGAATTACGATGCTGAAAGAGATGCTCAACAGCTAATTCAATCCATGCAATAATCTTTATGATACTAGTGGGTTAGTGAGCTGACTCACTTGTCTTGAATGCGATGAGTTCATGGGCTTCCATGGACTCATTTTTTGACAAGAAGTAAATATATGT
>NZ_CBDLAM010000177.1:0-5832 GCF_965301125.1 Anaerosporobacter sp.
AGCCGAAGCAAGCCTGAGCTGAGGCAGGATGCCGAATCGAAGGCGGTTCCGTACCATTTGAACAACATATCATACACACATAGAAGTACTTAGATGTGTAGCGTGTTTCGTGTCATAGTACATCAGCTAAGTAGCTATGAAAATCTATATGGAGTTTTGCAAATCATTAACTGTATTTGTTTACCATAATGTTCTGTAAAAGTTTAGTGTTAGTTAACTTTTACAAAATTCTAAACTTTCTTAATCGATTCTTTTCCTTTAAATTCAATGCTTTCCAAGGATTTTCTTAAATTCATTCTAATTTCCATGATTTTTGTATTTTATTGTTGACACTATATATAAACTGTGTATAATAAAATATGCTGCAAGTTTAGCAACGCTAAACTTAAAGTGTAGTTATGCTAACCAAAACTAATTATTTCATATACATAAGTGGGATATAGATTATGGATAACTACAGACAAATGACCTATGAAAAGGGAGTGAATCAAATGCAAATCGGTCATAAGATCAAAGAGCTACGTATTCAAAAGAATCTTACGCAGGAAGAGCTGGCAGACCGAGCAGAACTGTCAAAAGGATTCATATCACAACTTGAAAGAGATTTAACATCCCCGTCCATTGCTACTTTAGTTGATATCTTGCAATGTCTTGGAACAAACCTTGAAGAATTCTTCTCGAATACAACCTCTGAACAAGTTGTTTTTCATAAATCAGATTATTTTGAAAAATATGATAGTGAATTAAAGAATGAAATTCAATGGATAATACCAAATGCGCAAAAGAATATGATGGAACCTATTCTGCTAACACTAGAACCTGATGGGTCCACTTATCCAGATAACCCTCATGAAGGCGAAGAATTTGGTTACGTATTAAGTGGTAGTATTACCATTCATATAGGGAGCAAAACTTACAAAGCAAAAAAAGGAGAAGCCTTCTATTTTACTCCAAACAAGAAGCACTATCTCACTGCTTCCTCTAAAACAGGTGCAAGCCTTCTTTGGGTTTCCACACCTCCTAGCTTTTAAACCTAGCAATTGCGAAGCTACTTTACCATATTAAAGTTTCTTAACTGATGTACTATAACACAAAACACGCTATACACTAAGAAGTACTAAAGGTGTTACGCTACCGTTTCTTAGTTATAGTACATCAGTTAAGAAGCAGTTAATTATCCTAAAAGTTTCGCATTTGCGATTTTAATAATATCTATGAAAGGAGCCATGCAGATACATTGCATGGATATAGTGATGAATAAATTAATCGATTTACAGAACATAACAAAATCATATGGCGATAGCATCGTCCTTGACGATTTGAATCTCTATATTAAGGAAAATGAATTCCTTACTCTTCTTGGCCCAAGTGGTTGCGGTAAGACAACTACATTACGTATCATCGGTGGTTTTGAAAATCCTGATAAAGGTAATGTAATCTTTGATGGTAAGAACATAACAAACCTTCCACCAAACCAAAGACAATTAAACACCGTATTCCAAAAATATGCTTTATTTACACACATGACTATCGCTGAGAATATTGCATTCGGTCTTAAAATTAAAAAGAAAAGTAAAAGTTATATTGACGATAAAATCAAATACGCTTTAAAACTTGTAAACCTTGATGGATATGAAAATCGTAAACCAGATTCTCTATCAGGTGGTCAACAACAACGTATCGCTATCGCTCGTGCTATTGTAAATGAACCAAAAGTTCTTCTACTTGATGAGCCTCTTGGCGCTCTAGACTTAAAACTTCGTCAAGACATGCAATATGAATTAATCCGTCTTAAGAACGAACTTGGAATTACCTTCATCTATGTAACGCATGATCAAGAAGAAGCTCTAACAATGTCTGATTCCATTGTTGTTATGAATCAAGGTTACATTCAACAGATTGGTTCTCCTGAAGATATCTATAACGAACCGAAAAATGCTTTCGTTGCTGACTTTATTGGAGAAAGTAATATCATCGCTGGTACTATGCTTGAAGATAAATTAGTTAATATTCTTGGAACAAACTTTGAATGCGTTGATGTTGGCTTCGGAAAAAACAAGCCGGTTGACGTGGTTATTCGTCCTGAAGATATTGACTTAGTTGCTCCAGAACAAGGAACAATTAAAGGGCGCGTGACTTCCTTGATTTTCAAAGGTGTTCATTATGAGATGGAAGTTATGGCAAATGGTCATGAATGGCTCGTTCATAGTACAGATTTATCACCTGTAGGTAGCGAAGTTGGTATTCATGTTGATCCATTCGATATTCAGATTATGAATAAGCCAGAATCAGATGATGAAGAGGCGGTGATTCTAGATGAATAAGAAGAAGTGGCTTGCTACTCCATATATTATCTGGATGGCTGCATTTATTATTATTCCGCTTATTCTCGTAGTATACTATGGATTAACCAATGCTTCTGGAAGTTTCACACTAGAGAATGTGAAAAACATAGCTAACCATGAAAATATGAAAGCGCTTTTGCTTTCTTTAAAGCTATCCATTATTAGTACGCTAATTTGTTTATTTCTTGCTTATCCACTTGCAATGATTCTATCAAAAATGCAGATGAATAGTCATAGTTTTATTGTACTCATCTTCATACTTCCAATGTGGATGAACTTTTTATTACGTACATTAGCTTGGCAAACATTACTTGAGCAAAATGGTGTAATTAATACACTACTACGTAATCTTGGACTTCCTGGAATCGATATTATTAATACCCCAAGTGCAATCATCCTTGGTATGGTATATAATTTCCTTCCATTCATGGTATTACCAATTTATAATACTTTAATAAAATTAGATCAAAATGTAATCAACGCAGCAAGAGATCTTGGTGCGAATAGTTCACAAACATTTACAAAGATTATCTTCCCACTTAGTTTACCTGGTGTGGTTAGTGGTATTACAATGGTATTCGTACCAGCACTAACAACCTTTGTAATCTCAGATATCTTAGGCGGAGGTAAGATTCTCTTAATAGGTAATATTATTGAACAAGATTTCCGTTCTAGTCGTTGGAATGTAGGCTCAGGACTATCACTGGTACTTATGGTTTTCATCCTCTTAAGTATGGCTATCCTTGCGAAATACGATAAAGATTCGGAGGGTACAAATATATGGTAAAGAAAATATCACAAAAATTCTATATAGCACTAATGTTTATATTCCTCTATGCGCCGATTATTGTTTTAATTGTATTATCATTTAACAAATCAAAATCGCGTGCCAAATGGGGTGGATTTACATTAAAGTGGTACAAAGAGCTTTTTGCTAATCAGCAGATTATGAATGCATTATATACGACCTTAGTACTTGCATTAGTTTCTGCTTTAGTTGCTACAATCATCGGTACTGCTGCTTCTATTGCTATGAACAGTATGAAACGTACCCCTCGTACAATTATGATGGGTATCACCAATATTCCGATGCTTAATGCAGATATCGTAACTGGTATCTCTTTAATGTTAGTCTTTATAGCAATAAACTATACACTTGGATTCAGTAGCGTATTAATTGCGCACATAACGTTCAATATACCGTATGTAATCCTTAGTGTTATGCCAAAATTAAAACAAACTAATAAATACACCTATGAAGCAGCACTGGATCTTGGTGCTTCTCATGCGTATGCTTTTTATAAGGTTATCCTTCCAGATATCTTCCCTGGAATCATGTCTGGATTCTTATTAGCATTTACAATGTCATTAGATGACTTCATAATAACACATTTTACAAAAGGTCCTGGAGTTAACACTTTATCAACTAAGATTTATACAGAAGTACGTAAGGGTATTAAACCAGAGATGTATGCATTGTCTACTCTTCTATTCGTCTCTGTACTAACCTTACTGATTATAATTAATCGTACTCCTTCTGAAGAAAAAGTAGATAAGAGAGTGAAAAAGAGAGCAGCTAGGAGAGAACGTTATCCTAAACTAAGATTTCTTAAACCTGCTATTGCTATCATTGCTGTCATAGCATTAATATTCGGTTCCTTTGTGGGAATGAGAGCTACTACAGGTTCCAACTCTTTGTATGTATATAACTGGGGTGAGTACATCGATCCAAAAGTTATCACCAAGTTTGAAAAAGAAACAGGTATCAAAGTAGTATATGACGAATTCGAAATGAACGAAGAAATGTATGCTAAAGTTGAAACTGGTGCTGTCAAATACGATGTAGTTTGTCCTTCCGATTATACAATCCAACGTATGATTGAATCTGATTTACTTGCAGAAATCAATTATGATAATATTCCAAACATCAAATATATCGGAGAAGACTACTTAAAGAGTGCGCAGTCATTTGATCCAGGTAACAAATATGCCGTTCCTTATTGCTGGGGTACAGTAGGTATCTTATACAATAAGACAATGGTTGATGAACCAATCGATTCTTGGAGTGCCATCTTTGATGAAAAATATAAGAATAACATTCTTATGATCAACAGCGTTCGTGATGCCATGGGTATCGCACTTAAATACCTAGGCTATTCAATAAATTCAACGAACAAAGATGAAATTGAAGAAGCTACGCAGCTACTTATTGAACAAAAACCTCTTGTTCAATCCTATGTAGTTGACCAAGTTAGAGATAAGATGATTGGTAACAATGCTGCAATCGGTATTATCTACTCTGGTGAAGCAATTTACACACAACGTGAGAATTCCGATCTTGAATATGTAGTACCAAAAGAAGGTTCAAACATTTGGATTGATGGTTGGGTAATTCCGAAAAACAGTGAAAACAAAGAAAATGCTGAGAAATTCATCAACTTCTTATGTAGACCTGATATCGCCCTATTAAACTTCGAGTACATTACGTATTCCACACCAAACACTGCTGCCAGAGAACTGATTGAAGACGAAGCGATTCGTAACAGTACAATTGCTTTCCCTGATAGCAAAACCATTGGCAATTGTGAAACATTCAAATATCTTGGTGATGATATGACTGCTTATTATGATGATAAATGGCGTGAGGTATTGTCACAGTAGATTAATACTAAAGCATGATTACTTTTATGAAATAATTCAAAACTAATATAAGCCGACTATAATAAATTTGTTTATTCATTATAGTCGGCTTATTCTATCCTATCTAGATTATTCATAAAAAGATGCTATATATTTTATATTATTCTAATTCAAAATTATCCTTTGAATTCTCAAATCCTAAACCTCTGAACGTAACAATAATTTTGGTCCCATTTAATACAGGCGGTGCAAAATCTATTTCTTCGCTTACTTCACCTGGGCCTATTCCCACATAATCTGCATCCATATTGCTAGAAGATAATTCTTCGTTATTAGCGTCGTAACAGGTATATGTCATATATGCGGATAATAATTTATTGTCCGATGTAAGATTCTTGATTTTAAATTTAATATGACCTGACTCTGTTTTAATTGAGTCAATACTTGCTTTGCCCTCAATTTCTTCACCGCTTATGTCGATTGTATTTGTAGCGGTTTCTTTCTGTTTCTCTACTTTCTTATTGCAACCAGCTACAGGTAAAATCAAGCAGAGTAAAGTAAGAAGACAAACTAGCTTTTTCATTTTAATAAAGCCCCCTCAATATGAATATAGTTTATTTTACAAACGATTTAAATATTACTTAACTTTACTATCTCTCTATATTATCATTAGAATTCTCATAAACTAAACCTCTTATTGTAACAACAATTTTGCTTCCCTTTAAAACATCGGGCTTAAAGTCCAATTCTTCACTTACTGCACCTGGCCCTATTTCTATAGGATCTATGTCTAGAAAAGTCGAATACAACTCTTTATTATCCGAATCATAACAGGTATATTTCATAT
>NZ_CBDLAM010000177.1:5842-6304 GCF_965301125.1 Anaerosporobacter sp.
CCGTGTTGCCGTTCTTAATATGTACTTTTATATGCCCTTTTTCTATCTTAATTGAGTCAATACTAGCTCTATCTTTAATTCCTTCACCACTTATGTCAATTGTATTCGTACTAGTTTCCGTCTTAGCTGTTTCCTTCTTAGAAGTTTTCTCTCTCTGATAAGCAAATAAACTTACGATAAAGCAAACTGCAACAAAAAGATAAAATCGATTTTTCACTTTAACTCTCCTTTCATAGATAACCTCTAATCTTATTAATTGATTTAACAAAGCCCTTATACTAGGATTGTATACCAATATATTGTGTTTTTCAACATAATTTACCTTGATGTTATTGAAACTTATTTACTATAAAGTTTTAAGAGTTTTAATTAATGGTAATAAAATGCGAAGCTAAAAACAATCCGAAGAAGTTGTGTGCTATGGAAAAGATGGAAAGTTCGTCATAGGCATTCAACTTTTCG
>NZ_CBDLAM010000177.1:6314-7693 GCF_965301125.1 Anaerosporobacter sp.
GAAAACAAATAAAAAAAAAAAAAAAACAACAAAAACAATCAACTTTTCGGAATTGTTTTTAACAGGGTGTGGATACTTTTAATTTAAAAGCTTTACTCTAATATACAATGCAACTGTTTACTTCATCTTATTTCTCATATTCTCATATACTTTCTTCGTACCATCTACAACTTCTTCTGTGACCTTCTCTACCTTATGACCAATCTTGCGACTAGCATAATACATATCTTTCCCAAGCATGTCTGCTTTATCTTCTACTTTATTGCAGACATCTTTCGATACACCGACTGTTTTACCAATCTCACTAATTACTTCCCCACCGCGTTTTGTTACCACTCCACTGGCTTTAGTTACACCTTCCGCAACAGAATTCATTGTTTTACCTACTTTAGACATAAAAACACCTCTTTCTTATCTATTCTATACTTTTATTTTCTCCATGTAATTGATTGCTATACTATGATTCATTTTCTATCATCTTCAAATATTTGAAATACTGTCTTCTTGCCTATCCTCTTGTATGATGTTATAATGTACTCATCGGAGCAAAATACAATCACTAATAGAGTGAATATTTGATTTTATCCGATAATCTAGCAATAGAATGTAATCAATTCACCCGAATCATTATATTTATTATAAAATATAAAAAAAGAAAAGAGGATTTTAATGAAACCAATCGCAAGTTTTACAATAGACCACTTAAGACTTCTACCAGGTATCTATGTATCAAGAAAAGATACCTTTGGTGATTCTGTAATTACTACCTTTGATTTACGTATGACTAGACCAAATTACGAACCAGTTATGAATAATGCGGAACTTCATACAATTGAACACCTAGCTGCTACTTTCTTACGTAATCATGCAGATTATGGTTCAAAGACAATCTACTTTGGACCAATGGGTTGTAGAACAGGTTGTTACTTATTATTAGCAGGTGATTACGAATCTAAAGATATTGTTCCATTAATTACTGAGATGTTTGAATTCATCCGCGATTACGAAGGTGCGATTCCAGGTGCTGAAGCTATTGGTTGCTGTAATTACCTTGATCAAAACCTTGATATGGCCAAATATTAAGCCAATCGCTATTTAACTAATGTTTTATATCAAATTAAAGAAGAAAATCTCATATATCCAAACTAGAAGATACTTATTCTAGATATAACCAAAAAGGACAATTATTAACTCTATATTGAGTTATTTAGTTGTCCTTTTTGAATCCTCTCCTCACCTTTAAAAATTGTTTAAAAAAGACAAGAATAAATCTCTCAAACTTTCATATATATTACTAAATAAATTAATATAAGGAGGTAGGACAGATATTCCTATAAAAATATTTGTCTTTTTCTATTATGAGTGAAAATGTATCTTCT
>NZ_CBDLAM010000178.1:0-7644 GCF_965301125.1 Anaerosporobacter sp.
CTTGAACAAAATTATTTTCTTATGTATTGGTATAAAACCAAAGAGAATAATCTTATTCGTGTAAGCTGTAACCCCTTTTCGGCAGCCGTTATAATTGTCAATTTCATATTAAACTTAATAAAAATATATTGTAATTTATTCACTGTAGCGTTATAATTATGTATATTTATGCTGTTAATATGTATTTTTATAACTTTTAATTTGTATATATACTAGATTATTCAATAACTTTTACATAATACTACTTTTAAGGAGGCTATACATATGAAAACCAAAATATTTATTGATGGTAGTGAAGGAACTACCGGTCTACGAATTAATGAGCGTTTTATGAATCGTGATGATATTGAGCTAATTACTATTGATCCAGACCTTAGAAAAGACGTAGCTGAACGTAAAAAGAAAATCAATGAATCGGATATTACTTTCTTGTGCCTACCAGATGCAGCTGCTAGAGAAGCTGTACAACTAGTTGAGAATGATCATGTTAGAATTATCGATTCTTCTACTGCTCATCGTACAGAAGCTGGTTGGGCATACGGATTTCCAGAATTGTCACCAGAACATCGTAAATCCATTAAAGAAGGACGTTTTGTTGCTGTTCCAGGTTGTCATGCTACAGGATTTATTTCTCTTGTTTACCCATTAACAGCTGGAGATATTCTACCTTCTGATTACCCTATAAGCAGCTTTTCTATCACTGGTAATAGTGGAGGCGGCAAGAAAATGATTGCTGAATATGAAGATAGTAATCGCCATTCCGATTATTCAGCACCAAGAGAATACGCCATGTCCCAGCAACATAAACATCTAAAAGAAATGCAGAAGATTACAGAACTTGAAAGAGTACCTCTCTTCTCCCCAATTGTTGCAGATTATTATAGTGGTATGCTTGTAACAGTACCTCTTTATGCTGATCTATTAAAGGGAAAACAAACTCCAGAATCCATCCATACCTATCTATCAGAGTTCTATGCAAATCAACCTCTCGTTCATGTTATGCCTTTCGGAGCAGAAAGTGAAACAAACGGCTTCTTAAGTGGGAATCACTTAACTGGAAATGATGGGCTTAATATCTATGTAACAGGTAACGAAGACCGTATCCTTGTTTCCTCTCAATTTGATAACCTTGGCAAAGGTGCTTCTGGTGCTGCTATTCAATGCTTGAATATTATGCTTGGTTGTGAAGATGGTAAAGGATTGAATGTGTAGATCTAAATCACTTTATATTAAGAAAGATGTAGGAATAGACCTCAGATGGTTTATTCCTACATCTTTATAATCCTCTATAATAATCTAGACGACCACTATTAATTTCACTTCCTACACTTCAAAGAACGTTACACCACCTGCTGGAACAGTAAGCTTACCATCTTCTAGTGTTGCCACATTAGGATAAGCATGTAACACCTTACTAACTTCTTTCGTAGGTATCGTACATCTTACTTTTTTATCCGATGGATTCAACGCAACTAAAACCGTCTGGTTGTTCCCCGTTCTCTTATATACAAGAGGGTATGCATAATCATCAACATATTCAAATGTAACAGTTGCATTACTCTGTAGCGCCTCATTATCCAAACGAATTTTGGTTAATGTCCTAATATAATTTAATAGTGAGGTTTCTTCCTCTTCTTGTTTCTTAACAGTTGGACGATTCTCATCGGCATCCATCGTAATATAGAGTGAATCTGCGCTTGCTGTGGAGAATCCGTCATTCACACCATCCCCCCACTGCATACAATGTCATTAAGATAGCTAAAGACCGATTATTCACTATCTTAGAGTTTATACTTCAAACTGCTATCAGAGTGATTTATTTTCCATTTTTGTATCACAAAAAGACAGATGTTTTCATCTGTCAAAATTTAGAGTATAGTATATTTGTTGTTAGGCTACGCGGTATAGAAAACTTACTGCTTTCTTGTGATCGACTTTGCGAGGGTCGTGACGTCCAGGACGAACAGGTAGGATTTCTTTACTTATTAATGCTTCGACATCTGGCGGAGATTTCTCCGCCATTTTACTTATAAAATATCTGCATATATGTATCGCAAATGTGTAGTTTATTTGATAAGTATGCTTCTTCGTACACTTTTCAATAGTCACATGAGCTGTGATGATTTCACAGAAATTATATAAAATTAAGCGTGCCCATATTTCCTGTATAATGTATTCTCTTTTCTTAGCATGAAAACTTGTTAACCCAACAGCATATTTTAATTCCCTAAAAGAAGTTTCAATTCCCCATCTCATTGCATATAGCTTCTTAATTTCATCTGCTGTGAAGTCTTCGGCTGGAAGATTTGTTATAACACATTCATATTCTGTTTCTGAAATTGGAAATCGAAGAACTCTGAGATTCATATAATAATAAGCATGCTCATCCAAATCTAAGAATTCAAAACTATCTTTATTTCGAAAACGCCTGTATACTTCTGGGTGATTGAGAACTTCATTTGTCCATTTTCTTGTTAGAATCAATGATAAAGTAGTATCAAATTTCTCTGTAGTAGGTAATTTATCTTTTGATCCAGACAGAATCCCACTACTATTTATGTCCTTACTTCTAAATAAAAAGAATTCTCCCTTTTCAATTACATGTGCGAGATTATTGTAGGCTTCATAACCACGGTCAACAATAAAAATAGTTTTTTCTGTTCCGGTATATCTGTCCACCATATCACAAAAAGCTTTATGCTCATTTTCTTTTCTTGCTGGTTGAATAATGATATCTGTGTAAATTCTATTTATTAAATCATACATTGCATTCAGATGCAGCTGATTAAACCCTTTAGCATCTCCATGAGAAAAATAGGTTTCTTCATCATTGGGGTCATGGGAGATATTGATATCTGAACCATCGCAGGCAATGAGCCTATAACCATTGAATAGACTTGGCTTATTGTTATATTGATTTGTGAATGATTCAAAAAGATATTTAAATGCATCAGATTTAATTTGGGATCTTCTTTGATTAAACGATGCATTAGTTGGGCAGTCCGTCGTATAACCAAAATATTTATGGAGTTCATTTTTTAAAGATTGACTTTCCATAGAGATAATGAATTTTATCAAGGTTGGAAAATCCCACTTTTTCTTTCTTGTAAAATCTTTCTGCGGATTTACAGTAAAATCCGATAAAGCCGATGACATTACATCAATTAAGTTCCACAATGTAGCTTTTACTTCTTCTGAAAATTGCATAAGCGATAACCTCCTAAAATGTATATATTTCAAGGGCTTCGCCACATTTTTTTTACGGTTTTGTCAAGCTTTTTTTGCAAAAAAATAGCAGATATGTAGTTTAACATACCTGCTAAAATATTAAGTTTTTCTTATCTTAATGACATTGCCACTGCATAGGGGTCCTTGATCCTGTACGATCATAACCACCTTCTACCGATGTCAATCCTTCTAGATAACGCATACCAATCTCATCCCCATAATAGATAAATGGTGCACCTGGCATTGATAATGAGAAGGACCAAAATGTAATAAGAAATCCATATGATATCCACCTTTTAAGGACTTATCCGGTTCTCCCCATTCTGAAATCATTGCAGCATCTGGGAATCTTTCTTCTAAGAAAGTTCTTACCTTTTGCCAAAATGCAATTGTTGCTTCTCCATCAGAATCTCCTTTTACCATAGCCCCCGCCATATCCACACGGAACCCATCACAGCCCATCTCCAGCCAAAACGCCATAACATCTTGCATAGCAAGTCTAGAAGCTGTGGCCTCTTTGGAATCTGGTCCCACTTGCCAACTTTCTGTCGGTTTAGCAAATCCATAGTTTAGAGCTGGTTGTGTAGAGAAAAAATTTACTGCACAAGAACCATTTCGATCAGAGATTCCTCGAATGCAACCTGCTATGTTATTATAACCCTCAAAACCTTTCCAGATGTCATCTGTCCATATATAACGATTTGAAAATTCATTCTTCTCCGGTTTCATAGACTCTTTAAACCATGCATGTTCTATTGAAGTGTGGCCTGGTACCAAATCTAGTATTATATGCATATCTCTTTTATGTACTTCCTCGAATAACTCTCTAAGTTCCTCATTCGTTCCATAACGTGGAGCAGCTTTGTAATAGTCTGCTACATCATAACCGGCATCACTGAATGGAGACTCATAACAAGGATTCATCCAGATCGCATTGCAACCTAAGGATTTAATATAGTCTAAACGTTTCTTAATACCATTGAAGTCACCAATACCATCTGCATTGGAATCTTGAAAACTCTGTGGGTAAATCTCATAAAATATTGCATTATCTAACCATACTGGCATATGTATCCCTCTTTCCTATACTCTGTATATTTGCTAAAGTTTCATTGACTATAATAGTAGTATATCCTTATTATTTATGCTATACTTGTAGTAAATCCACTAAAAATAACACTTTTTCTATATATTTTCAAATTATAGTATTAAATAAAAGAAAGGATTCTTATGAAAGAAAAATTCGAAGAGAAGCGTACACGCGGTAGTCTATTATTTCCATTCGAGCAATATCATATGATTAACACAGCTGGTAGTCTATTCGTAACCTACCATTGGCATAAGGAAATCGAAATCATATATTTACATTCTGGTACCCTTACTCTTTGGATTGAATCAAAGGAATATCATCTTAACTCTGGTGATGTGTACTTTATTAATTCAGAGGTGCTACATCAGTTTTCTTCAACAGATAAGAATACTTGCTACTACGCTTACGTATTTCCTTTAGAATCCTTACAATTTGCCTTGTCCGATTATAGTCAAACCCTAGTAGAACCTCTTCTTACCCATACTATGTTGTTTCCTAACTTCGTTCCAAAGGATTCCATCGTATATGAGAATATATTAAAGGAGGTACAAGAACTTATTCATGTTAACGAGAACAAGACTCTTGGTTATGAACTAACTACCAAAGCATGTATCTTGAAGTTAATTGGTTATCTTATTCAAGCCAAATTATTATATACTCCTACCTTATTAATTCATTCTAGTACCGCTAAAAAATCAGATATTAGGAAACAGATTCTTTCTTATATTCAAGAAAATTATGCTAGTCCAATTAGTCTAGAAGATCTTGCTGACTTATCACATATGTCTACAAAATATTTTTGCCATTACTTTAAGCAGAATTTCTCCATGACATTCCTTGAATATGTTACTCGTTATCGCATAGAAAAAGCCCGTATTTTTCTAAAAGATACCGGCTTATCTGTTATGGAAATTGGTTTTTTAGTTGGTTATGAAAACTTTAGTTATTTCATAAGAACGTTTAAGCGAATCGTTGGCATCACGCCTGCTAAATATCGCATGGAAGTTCAGAAAGAAGATAGTGAATAACTGGATTTATTCGTACTTATTGCACTTCAATATAATATTTATCACCAGCATAATTGTACTTTCTGTACTTTCTGTGTTTTGCTTAAAAATTTATTACCAAAAAGCACCACCTAAAATCTTTAACATCAATGTATTAAAGTTTATTGAACAACACATACTATATCTGTAAAAACAATCTGAATGTAGGAGGAAACAACGATGTCAAATCAAAGTAACCAAAGCATTCAATCCCCGGAGGCCGTCGAAGGCAACGATGCTGGAGATAAGCCAATCGACAGGTAAGGCTTATAGGACTGACAGTCGACGGGACAGTCTTATAAGCCAAAAACGTTTTTACTAAGGGATAATGAAAATTCGCGAACTATTCATTGCCATGAATAAGGAGCTACTTATATTGCATACCAAGTATGTACATAAGTAGCTCCTTTTCTATATTGTTATCGAACTAGCTCCACTTCCGGATTATATTATTTCCGCACATCAACTCTTTACATTATATACCATAAGACAAATCAAGTCCAACACATCCTCCATTCATCTATTCTTCAATAAAACCATTCTCAACTAAGAATTTTCTTCCAACCACATCTGGTTCCATTTGGAGTTCATCGACTTGATAATTTAATTCAATCATTACTTCATCCGTTAACTTAGAACCCAGTTCCTCTATAATTGGAACAATCTCTGGATATTCCTCTACAATCTCACTCCTTACAACCGGGATTGCATAATATGGTGGGAAGAATTCTTCATCATCTTCTAATGTTACCAACTCGAACTTTTTAAGTAACGCATCCGTCGAATAAGCATCCACTACATCGGTTTCATTATTAATTAATGCTATATATCTTGCTGCACCATCTAAACCTACCGTATCTTTAAATTCAAATCCATAGTGCTTTGTAAGACCTGGTAACCCATCTCCTCTGTTTAAGAATTCAAAAGTAGTTCCTACTGTCAGATTTGAAGCAACATTTTTTAAATCGCTAATGGTCTTTAACTTATACTTTTGGGCTGTTTCTTCTTTTACTGCCAATACATACGTATTATTAAATCCCATCTGTTTTAATACATCGATATTATATTTCCCTTTAAAATCTTCCTTTACTGTTTTATATACCTCTTCCATGTCTGTAATTGGTGGATACTTCAGCGTATCTCCATAGGCAGTTCCGGTGTATTCGAAATATAAATCTATATTTCCTGAAGTAAGTGCAGAAAAAGTTACCTTTGTACCACCTAAATTCGTTTCTCTCTCTACTGTAATATCTGTTTCTTCTTCAATTAAATCTGCAAACATGTTTGCTAAAATAACTTGCTCAGTAAAATCCTTACTCCCAATCGTAATTACTTTATTCGATTTTTTCATACTATATAACCCTGATATCAGCAAGGTAATAACAAGAAGAACCGCTGTTGATAAAAGTATAACTTTCTGCATTTTTCTTTGTTTTATTTGTTTTCTTTTGGAACTCCCATTTTTCCGTAAACTGACTGGAGTCACTAGATTTTCAACTAATCCTACTAAATAGTCTACAAATAAAGCCAAGAAACATGCAGGTATAGCACCAGCTAAGATTTGATTATTATTAACTGTTCTGATACCAGAAAATACTAAGAAACCAAGTCCACCAGCACCAATAAAAGCTGCCATCGTCATAAGTCCCACAGCCGTAACTGCAGAAATTCTTACACCTGCCATAATGACTGGAAGCGCTAATGGAATCTGCACCTTCGTAAGGATTTGCAACTTCGTAAGTCCTATCCCCTTCGACGCTTCTATGATGTCGGAGTTAATACTTTGTATTCCTGTATATGTATTCTTTATAATAGGTAATAAGGAATATAAGACAACCATAACGACAGCAGGTAACGTACCAATTCCTAAGAATGGTATTGCAAAACCTAGGAGCGCCATACTTGGTATTGCTTGAATAACATTGGCCACTCCCAATATGGGTTTATTTAATTTTCTCACATAACTGATTAATATCCCAAGTGGTATACCTATCAGGATAGCCAGACCAACAGCAATTACTGTAAGCTTTATGTGTTCAAGAGTTAGGGAAAGAATTTGATCTTTGTTTTTGATTATATAATTTATGAAATTCATATTTTTAATACCTCCTCTTCCTCTAAATAAGGTTGGCTTAAAGTTGTTACTAAGCTACTCTTAGTAATTAAGCCTAGGAGAGTATTATTATCAGACAATACTGGAATATTAGATATATTATTATCATCTACTACTTTTAAAACGTGAACTATACTATCATCCAAACGAACTCCTAGAAAATCCGT
>NZ_CBDLAM010000179.1:0-7626 GCF_965301125.1 Anaerosporobacter sp.
GTGCTTGTATGAAAAAAATGAATGAAACCGTAAAGGATTTAATCATTGGTATCGTTATTTGCATGGTAGTTATTTGCATAATAGGAACATTGGTTACAGATAATAAGTTATCATTTATCTTGGGCGAGGTTCTTGGTTCTGTAATTGCAATTTTTCTAGCGATTCATCTTAACGCATCGATAGGAAGAGCGCTTGATATGAACGAAGAGGGAGCGGCAAAGTATACCAAGAAGATGGCTATACTTCGTCTTATTATTATGGGTTGCGCAGTTGTAGTGGCATTAACATTTCCAGAAGTGTTTAATTTGTTAGGAACATTGTTTGGCATATTAGGCCTTAAAATCAGTGCTTATTTACAACCGTTAACTAATAAATTTATTACTAAAAAAATATCTTAATGAAGGAGTGTGAGAACGTGTATCAAGGGATAGCTGCCGTATCCGGTAGTTTTACCAGATTGGGATTGCTACGTGCATCTCAGGATGTTGACTTTGGAATTACAGGATATCAGGAATATACGTTGTTTGGTCAGAAATTATATTTAACCTCAACGCATATTTCAATAATTATTGTTATGTTAGCATTAATTATTTTTGCCTTAGTTGCTAATAGGGCAATTAAGAAAGCGGATCCCAACAAAGTACCAGGTACTTTCTTAAATATTATTGAGTATATGGTAGAAGCAATTGATAACATGACTGTGACTAACATGGGTTCTAAGCATGGATATAAGTTCGCAAACTACATTGGAACATTATTTATGTTTATCTTAGTAGCCAACCTATCTGGTTTGTTTGGACTTAGACCACCAACAGCCGATTATGGTACTACGCTTGCGCTAGCTTTGATAACTTTTGTTTTAATCCATTATAATGGATTCAAGTATCAAAAAGCAGGGCATGTTACAAGCTTATTTAAACCGTTGTTGTTATCGCCAATCAATATCATTGGAGAAATTGCAACTCCGCTATCAATGTCCTTACGTTTATTTGGTAATATTTTATCTGGTACAGTAATGATGGGTCTCATATATGGACTGTTACCAAAATTTTTAACATTAGTTTGGCCAGGTGTTTTACATGCATATTTCGACGTATTCTCTGGTGCTATCCAGACATATGTATTCTGTATGTTAACAATGGTCTATATCTCAAACACATTTGAAGAAGCTTAGGTTTTAAAGGAGGAAATTAATTATGGAAAGAGCAATCGTATTAGCAGCTTCAGCTATTGGAGCAGGTATCGCAATGATCGCAGGTGTTGGGCCTGGTATTGGACAAGGTTATGCAGCTGGACAAGGTGCAGCAGCAGTTGGTCGTAATCCAGGAGCAAAAGGTAATATCATGTCTACAATGTTACTTGGACAAGCCGTTGCAGAAACAACTGGTCTTTACGGTTTCGCTGTAGCTATTATCTTATTATATGCTAACCCATTATTAGGTAAATTATAAGATAAAAGCATAGACTAAACCGAAGGGAGGTCAAAAAGTGAGTAGTATATTACTTGCAAGCACAGGAGTACTTGAAACTAGTGGTATGGCAGGTAGAATCTTTGGTTTGGACGCACAAATGCTTGTAGATGCATGTATTCTAGCACTAGCAATGTTGGCATTATTTACCCTATTGTCATATCTGCTATTTAATCCTGCAAGAGAGATGCTAAAAAAACGACAAGAAAAGATTCAATCTGAAATGGATTTTGCAGCGACTGAGAAGGCAGATGCAATTGCTTACAAGGCAGAATATGATAGTAAATTAAAGGCTGTAAATAAAGAGGCAGAAGAGATTCTTAGTCAAACTAGAAAGAAAGCGCTAAAAAAAGAAACTGAAATCGTTGATGAAGCGAAGGCAGAAGCTACTCGTATCATTGACAGAGCGAATAAAGAAGCCGAGCTTGAGAAGAGCAAGATTAAGGATGAAGTCAAACAAGAAATGATAACTGTTGCTCAAGTCATGGCTGGTAAAATTATATCAACTTCAATTGATTCAAAGGAACATGCCAAATTAATCGAAGATACATTAACAGAAATGGGTGATGATACATGGCAAAGTTAGTTTCTAAAACCTATGGCGAAGCATTATTTGATCTTGCTTCAGAAAATGGAACACTTTCAACCATTATCGAAGAAGTGAATGTAGTGAAGGAAGCAATTGATGGCAATCCGGATTTACTTAAACTTCTAAGTCATCCTAAAATAAATAAAGAGGAAAAGATATCTGTAATAGAGAACATATTCAAAGGAAGAGTATCTGACTCTTTAGTAGGATTCTTAGTTATTATTGTTCAAAAGGACAGATACAATGACCTTAATGGTATATTTGAGTATTTTATTGCGAAAGTAAGAGAATACAAGAATATTGGAGTAGCTTCCGTTACATCCGCTGTGGAATTAACAGAGGAACAAAAGAAGCAGATAGAACAGAAATTGCTTCAGACAACAAAATATAGCCAATTTGAGTTGACTTATTATGTGGATAAAACCTTAATTGGTGGATTAGTTATTCGTATTGGAGACAGGGTTGTGGATAGTAGTATTAAAACAAAACTACAATTGCTTGCAAAAGATTTAAGAAATGCAACTGTGTAGACTTACGAATAATTAGAGTAATAAAAACAGGAAAGAAGGTGCTTATGTATCATGAATTTGAGACCAGAAGAAATTAGTTCTGTAATCAAAGAACAGATTAAAAATTATAGTACGAAGTTAGAAGTTTCTGACGTTGGTACTGTAATCACAGTTGGTGATGGTATTGCACGTATTCACGGTCTTGAAAAAGCAATGCAAGGTGAACTCCTTGAATTTCCTGGCGACGTTTATGGTATGGTATTAAACCTAGAAGAAGATAATGTAGGTGCCGTATTACTTAGTGATAAGAAGAATATCAACGAAGGTGATACTGTTAAAACAACAGGTAGAGTAGTTGAAGTTCCTGTTGGTGATGCATTACTAGGTCGTGTTGTTAATGCTCTTGGTCAACCTATTGATGGAAAAGGACCAATTGATACAGATAAATATCGTCAAATTGAAAGAGTTGCATCTGGTGTTATCTCAAGAAAATCCGTAGATACGCCATTACAAACAGGTATTAAAGCGATTGATGCCATGGTTCCAATTGGACGTGGACAACGTGAGCTTATTATTGGTGACAGACAGACAGGTAAAACTGCCATTGCACTTGATACAATTATTAACCAAAAGGGACAAGGGGTTAAATGTATTTATGTTGCTATTGGACAAAAATCGTCTACTGTTGCGACAATCGTTAAAACATTGGAAGAACACGGTGCAATGGATTATACTACTGTAGTTGCATCTACAGCTAGTGAATTAGCACCATTACAATATATTGCTCCATATTCAGGTTGCGCTATGGGTGAAGAATGGATGGAAGCAGGGCAAGATGTATTAATCATATATGATGATTTAAGTAAGCATGCAACTGCTTATCGTACACTTTCCTTACTACTTCGTAGACCACCAGGTCGTGAAGCTTATCCAGGTGATGTATTCTATCTTCATTCAAGATTACTTGAAAGAGCTGCTCGTCTTTCAGATGAACTTGGCGGTGGCTCATTAACAGCATTACCAATCATTGAGACACAAGCGGGTGACGTTTCTGCATATATTCCAACAAACGTAATCTCTATCACAGATGGACAGATTTACTTGGAAACAGAAATGTTCAATGCAGGTTTCCGTCCAGCTGTTAACGCTGGTCTATCAGTTTCTCGTGTTGGTGGTTCTGCACAAATTAAGGCAATGAAGAAAATTGCCGGACCGATTCGTACAGATTTGGCACAGTATCGTGAGTTAGCATCCTTTGCACAGTTTGGATCTGATCTAGATGCAGATACAAAAGAAAGACTTGCACAAGGTGAAAGAATTAGAGAAATTCTTAAACAACCACAATACAATCCAATGCCTGTAGAATATCAAGTTATCATCATCTATGCTGCAACTAAGAAGTATCTTCTTGATATTGAAGTAAATAGAATCTTAGAATTCGAAAAAGAACTTTTCGAATATCTTGATACAAAATATCCAGAAGTACCATCAGCAATCAAGACTGAAAAAGTAATCAGTGATGAGACGGAAAGTACACTTGTTAAAGCTATTGAGGAATTCAAAAAAGAATTTAATCGCGGATAGAGGGGTGTGACGTTATGGCCTCGATGAGAGAGATCAAGAGACGAAATAGTAGTATACAAAGCACCCAACAGATTACGAAAGCTATGAAGTTGGTATCTACTGTAAAACTTCAAAGAGCAAAAGGTAGAGCAGAAAGTTCTAAGCCATACTTTGATTATATGTATGATACGGTTAGTTCCATGCTTTCTAAATCTGGTAATATCACGCATCCATACCTTCAAGCAGGAGATTCACCGAAGAAAGCAATTATTGTAATTACTTCTAATCGTGGACTTGCTGGTGGATATAATTCAAATATTACAAAATTAATCAGGAATTCTGATATTAAGAAAGAAGATGCGATTATATATGCGATTGGTAGAAAAGGAAAAGAAGCCTTAGACCGATTTGGATATGAAATTAAAGCGGATTATTCAGAAGTAATAAATGAACCTATGTACAAGGATGCAGCTGAAATCGGTGCTGCGGTATTAGAAGCGTTTTCAAATAATGAAGTAGGCGAGATTTATCTTGCTTATACTAGATTTAAAAATACGGTGACTCATATCCCTACTCTGATTAAATTACTTCCAGTTGATCCTAATATGGAAAAGAATTCGAAAGAAGAATCAGAAGCAAAATCTGTAGAGGATCTTACGTTAATGAACTATGAACCAGATGCAGAAGAAGCATTGGATATGATTATCCCTAAATATATAAATAGCTTAATCTATGGTGCCCTAGTAGAGGCTGTTGCTAGTGAGAACGGAGCAAGAATGCAAGCCATGGATTCAGCTACAAATAATGCGGAAGAAATGATTAGCGAACTTTCGTTAAGTTATAACCGCGCAAGACAAAGCTCAATTACGCAAGAATTAACAGAAATTGTTGCGGGAGCTTCTGCAATCAGCTAAAAAAGGAGTGAAACAGAAAAATGGCAGATAAAAATGTTGGTAAAATCACTCAGATTATCGGTGCGGTACTTGATATAAAGTATAGTGAAGGTAAACTTCCTGAAATATATGATGCAATTGATATTCCTACAGCAGATGGTGGTAAATTAGTTGTAGAAGTAGCACAACATCTTGGTGATGATACAGTTAGGTGTATCGCCATGGGTCCGACAGACGGTTTAATCCGTGGTATGGATGCCATTGCAACAGGTGCACCAATATCTGTACCAGTTGGTGAAGTAACGCTTGGACGTATGTTCAACGTGCTTGGTCAACCAATTGACGAAAAACCAGTGCCAGATGGCGCTCAGTTTAATCCGATTCATAGAAAAGCGCCTGCATACGAAGAGCAATCTACATCAACAGAGATGTTAGAAACCGGTATTAAGGTAGTAGACTTACTTTGTCCATACCTTAAAGGTGGTAAGATTGGTCTATTCGGTGGTGCAGGTGTTGGTAAGACAGTTCTTATCCAAGAGCTTATTACAAACATTGCAACAGAACACGGTGGATATTCTGTATTTACAGGTGTTGGTGAAAGAACAAGAGAAGGTAATGACCTTTATTATGAAATGATGGAATCAGGAGTTCTTAACAAGACAGCCATGGTATTCGGTCAGATGAACGAACCACCAGGTGCGAGAATGCGTGTTGGTCTTACAGGACTAACAATTGCTGAGAACTTCCGTGATAAAGAAGGAAAAGACGTATTATTGTTCATCGATAACATCTTCCGTTTTACACAAGCTGGTTCCGAGGTATCTGCGTTACTTGGACGTGTGCCAAGTGCCGTTGGTTACCAACCAACACTTCAAACAGAAATGGGTGCATTGCAAGAGCGTATTACATCGACTAAGAATGGTTCTATTACATCTGTTCAAGCTGTATATGTACCAGCCGATGACTTAACTGACCCAGCTCCAGCAACTACATTCGCCCATCTTGATGCGAAGACAGTACTTTCACGTTCTATCGTAGAACTTGGTATCTATCCAGCGGTAGATCCACTTGAATCTACTTCTAGAATCCTTGACCCACGTATTGTTGGTGAAGAACACTACAGCGTAGCACGTAAAGTACAAGAGATTCTTCAAAGATATAAAGAGTTACAAGATATCATTGCAATTCTTGGTATGGATGAATTATCAGAAGAAGAAAAACTTATTGTATCTAGAGCAAGAAAGGTACAAAGATTCCTTTCTCAGCCTTTCAATGTTGCAGAACAATTTACAGGCTTAGAAGGTAAGTACGTACCAATTGCTGAAACAATTCAAGGCTTTAAAGAAATTATTGAAGGTAAACACGATGATATACCTGAAAGTTATTTCCTTAATGCAGGTAATATAGATGACGTTCTTGCTCGCGTTAAGTAGATAAGAGAGGTTGGTGTGAAAATGTTTTTCACACAACCTTGTTCGTGAGGTAGAAGTTGCGGTTACTGGAAAGTTGAGGTGCTTGGATGGCAGATACAAAAACATTTAATCTACAAATTGTTACACCTGACCGAATCTTCTTTCAAGGCGATGCTGAAATGATCGAGCTTAAGACTACAGAAGGTGATATTGGTGTGTTAAAAGATCATATTCCTTTAACCGCCATTGTTGCGCCGGGTATACTTAAGATTACCAACAATGGAGAGGTAAAGGAAGCTGCTTTATTAAGTGGATTTCTTGAGATTCTTCAAGATAAAGTAATCATATTAGCAGAATCTTGCGAATGGCCAGATGAGATAGATATCAACCGTGCTAATGAAGCAAAGATTCGTGCAGAACGTCGATTGAAAGGAACCGATGAAGGGCAAATCAATATGATTCGTGCTGAGATGGCATTACGCCGCTCCTTAATTCGTATTGAATTAGCTGAAAAGTCAGGTCGCTAAGATAGAAAAAGGAGCTGAGCATTAAGAAATTAATGCTCAGCTCCTTTTTTATTTCATGTTTTGATTTTAAATATTATGAATTTAACCTTATTATGGTTGTATTTATAGAGTCTTCTATTTGATTACTGTTTGGAAATTTATAGTTATCTCCTAAATACTCGACGAATAACATACAAGCATTTCTATATAACATTCCTTTGTACATTTTTAAAGCATAAACATTTCCGACCCCTTCACTATGCTTTTCTGCGCTTTCTGGAATACTAAAATTATCAAGCATTACAGCTAAAAGAGCAGGCTCTATTTGGTCGAAACTAGTTTCTATCATTTTATCATTAAAGTTATTAAAAATATCTATATCTTCTTTGTAAATACATTTTTTTTGTATAATTTCAATTATAGTATTATATTCTGTTTTCCATATGTCCAAATATGCTTCTTGATATATTTTATATTCTACTTGATTTTTATAATTACTAAATTTTTCAATAAAGTATTTATCAATTGGATTCATCATAAAATAAGGTTTTGTATAATTGTTATTGACCTCATTTTTGATTTTATTATCTTCTGTATTATGTTGATTTAAAATTTTATCTTTTACAATGTAAGCACACATACAAGTATTAGTAATTAATAATATACATACTAATCCTATTAATAG
>NZ_CBDLAM010000180.1:0-7611 GCF_965301125.1 Anaerosporobacter sp.
CTTATATATATTTTCTTTTGTTATTGCCTTATGCGATTTATCAAACACATAAGAATCCTTACCTAAGATTAATGTCTTATCTGTATATCTGAGCGCATGTTCTGGGTAATGCGTATTAATAATCACCGTTACATTACGCTCCTTAGAAATCTTTTTGGTGATTTCAAGCACTTTTAACTGATTTTTCATGTCAAGATTAGATTCTGGTTCATCCATAATCAAGATATCTGGCTCTTTTATCAACGCTCTAGCAATCAACACCATCTGCAATTGTCCACCACTTAAACTGTTACAAGAGCGATGTGCAAATTCCGACAAGCCTATTTCGTCCAATAATTCATATGCTTTTTCATAATCCGCTTTTTTCGGAGTATGACCGAATTTTATGAACTGGCTTCTCCCCATAACGACCATATCAAGTACACTGTAACCAAAAACCAAATTTTTTGCCTGAGGAACATAACTGATATTCTCCCAGAACTTACTATTGCTCATTTTTATTGCATCATTTCCATTTATCAATACTTCTCCCTTTTTTAAGTCGAGAAAACGCATCATACAACGCATCATCGTAGTTTTCCCCACTCCATTAGCACCTAAAACTGCCATAATCTCTCCCTTAGGCACATGGAAAGAAATATTTTTAAAAACGTCACTTTTCCCATCATAAGAAAAGGTAAGATTTTTCGCTCTAATCACTCCAGCCACCTCCGGTTTTATGCAACAATATTGCAAAGATAGGCGCTCCTACCAAAGCTGTCAGTATAGACAACGGAATTTCTGAAGCCGTCAAACTTCTTGCCACCGTATCTATAACTACCAAGAATATTCCCCCCATTAAAACACTGGCTGGAAATAAACGTTTATGGTCGCTTCCTACTATCATTCTAGCAAAATGCGGTACTGCCAGTCCCACAAAGGATATTACTCCACAAAATGATACGGATACTGCCACAATTAGTGTCGTTGCTATAATTACAAAGATTCTGACATTTTTAACATTTACACCTAATGAAACTGCCTCATCTTATCTAAGTTATAACAAATTTATTTTCCATCGAATCAACCATAAAGCAAAGATTGCTGCTCCAATAATCGGAAACACTTTAAGTACATCTTTCATAGATGACCCCGATAAACTTCCCATTAGCCAGTATGTTATTGCTGGTAGCTTTTCCTCTGGATCTGCGATGTATTTGATAAAAGAAGTCAGCGCTTCAAACACTGCTCCTACAATTACCCCCGACAAAACCAGTCTAATGGTACTCGTTTGTCCGTTTTTTCTGCTCATAGCATAAGTTAAAGCCATACCTACAAAGCCAAATATAAGTGCCGATCCTTGTATTATAATAAAATTACTGCTAAGTAATAGCCCTAAGGCAGCTCCAAATCCTGAGCTATAAGAAACGCCCAGGATATGAGAACTTACCAAAGGATTCGCAAACATTGCCTGCAAACACACACCTACACATGCCAGCCCAGAGCCCACCATCATTGCCATAATGGTTCTCGGAAAACGCACATTCCAAACTACAATACTCTTAGTTTTCTCTGATTCTCCAATGTGAAATAGAATTTTTATAACTTCACTAAATGACAAAGAATAACGTCCGATGCACATAGCTGTCAACAATGTTAGCGCCAAAACTATAATCAATAAAATGAATATTCCTTTGTTTTTTCCAGTTTTCATCATTATTTATTTGCTGATCCTCCAAAACCTGCACCCTTAGCTGCTTCAGGATCAGCCGATAAAATACCTTCTACCTGATCATCAGTTAAAGAATAGTTATAAAACTCTTCATAATATGCTTTAATTTCTTCTTTCATATCATAAGTAAATAAATCTGGGTTTAATGTTTGAGCCATCCATTTTAACATGAGTGGTGCATCTCCTGAAGGTGGGAACCATCTGTATACACCTAATGGCTCTTTATATACTTTACCATTTGCTACTGCACTGATAGTACTCCAGTCTTGTCCATCAATTGTATTATTATACAAATCTTCTGGCATAGTTTCTGTAAATGTTGTTAGGATAATAATATCCGGATCCCACTCATAAATCTGTTCCATATTTACAGATGCTGTACCTGAAATTTCTGCTGCCGCATTAATTCCACCACCTGCATTAATCCAGTAATCTCCATAATGTCCCGAACCACTTACACTAATATCTTCAGAACTATGATTATATAGATATAATACCTTTGGTTTATCTTCTTCTGCTATCTGAGCAGTCTTTTCTTTGATTTCTTCTTCTATCTGACGACCATATTCAATCACGGCATCTACATTTCCTGAATCACCGAAAATTTCACCCATAATCTCAAGCCAACTTTCCAGTGTTGTAAGTACATCTCCTTCTGCTTGTGTCTTAACACCTACAGCGTTGATACCTGCATTTGTCATCGCTTCATATTGTTCTAGATACTCTGCCCAGTATAAAACTACGTCCGGTTCAAGTTTTAATAACTCTTCTACATTTATATCTGTACCATCAATAAAATTATCTGCAATACCAGATAACTCAGGATACATAGCCGCCATTACAGAGTTTTCAATCGCACTTGTTGAACCAGGATGAACTCCAACCAAATATTCAATTGGTGACCCTATAAGTGCATAGATACTTGGTAACGGAAGTGCTGTTGTAACCAATCTTTCTGGATTTGCCTTAATCGTTGCAGTCATATCGTTTTGATCAACCACAGTAATGGTATCCTGTGACTCATCTGTTTCAACGGATGCCTCTTCGTCTACTGCTGTCTCTGTTTCAACCGCAACTGCTTCTCCTTCTTCATTTGCGACATTATTTTCTTTTCCACACGCTGTTATCATACACATTATGGTTAACCCTAATAATATGGATAATAATTTTTTCTTCATACTAAAAATAATCCTCCTCGTAATCTTCAAGTTAGTTTTGACTGACCGATTAGATTCTAGCATTAATTGATACTGTATTCAATATCTGCTATTGAGAAATTTTATCACAAAATCATCTTTTCAAAAAACTATTCATTTTTTTGATAGTTTACTATCAGTAACTTATTAACACGATACAAGAAAAATCGCTATGCTCCAGCCTTAACAGGCTATTGCATAGCGATTTTACTCTTCATACTTTATTTACTACTCATTCTATATTCACTCGGAGTCATATTTGTTTGTGCTTTAAAAACGCGGCTAAAATAAAATGCGTCTTTATAACCAACTAATTCACCAATCCTACTTACTTCCATGTCTTTATACTGAATTAAAAGTTGCTTGGCTTGATTAATTCGTAAGGTTGTAAGGTATTTTGATGGCGATTGACATGCTATTTTTTTAAATACTTTTCCTATATATTCTTGTGTAAACCCAATGGAGTCTGCTAAGGATCCCAAGGAGATGTCATGCATATAGTTCTCTTTAAAATAATTTATCATTAATGTATAAATCTCTTCTTGAGACAAATCATGCTCCTTTTCTGATAACGTCCTAATCTTCTGAGATTTTGCATCAAAATAATTCACAATCTCTACTAAAGTCTCTTTTAATTCTTCCGTACGTATAGGTTTTAAGATATAATTATGTACATTATGTCGCATCGCTTCTTTTGCATAGGAAAATTCATCATATCCACTTAATATTATGATCTTTATGTCTGGATACTTACGATTAACGTATTTGATTACTTCTAGGCCATCACATTGCGGCATACGAATATCTGTTATAATTATATTTGGAACTTCCCTTTCAGTAAGTAATATTCCATCTACTCCATTACTTGCCTCACCTGCATATACAAGTGGTAAACCTAAACTTTCTATTTTCTTAATTGTATTCTTCCTTATTAATGATTCATCTTCAATTACAATATATTTATATGTGATATTTGTTTCCATTCCATCCCCCTGCCTTTCCCCTATAAGACACTTTTCTCCTTCGTCGCCTCAATTGGTCCACCTAGTATGAATTTTGTACGTCCTGGATAATGATTTACAATAGTAAACATTGCTTTTTCACCATACAATAACTTCATACGCAAATACGTATTTTTTAACCCCATACCTCCAATTTCCATGTTATAGAATGCATTTTTCTTAGTTTCTCTAAATTCCTTCAATAATACTTCTTTTTGCTCATCAGTTAGCATTCCACCATTATCTTCAATCTCGATTCTCCAATTCTTTCTTCGTTTATATGCTGAGATTTTTAATACCCAAGGTGGTTTTTTATTAAATCCATGCTTAAATGCATTCTCAACTATTGGCTGTAGAATGAGTTTTGGTATTAGGACATCTTTCACAGAATCAGAAATATTACATATATATGTTAGATCCTCGCCATAACGAATCTTCATACAATCAATATACTTTTCAATACAAACCAGTTCCTCTTTTAAAGGAACCTTCATCTCTTTCGTTGATGTGATATATCTGAAAAAATCACATAGGGAGTTACATAATTGAACAATTTCATCATTCATCTCCTCCTCTGCCATTATACTCATATGTGTAAGGCAGTTATAGAGAAAATGAGGATTTACTAACGACTGCGTTGCACTTAACTTTGCTCTAGTCTCTTCTGCTCTAGACAAGAGTACCTCCCTAGATGAATCTTTTAATTGTTCATACATCATTCTTATTGCATCGCATAATTGATGAATCTCGGTTATGTTACTGTCAATTTCATTAATATGTTCATGCTCTTCATCTAGAACTGACGTAATGGTAATCTGTCTCGTTGCATCTTTAATCTCCTTTAATGGCCTTGTTATCTTTCTTGATAACCAAAAGCATAAAAGTATAACTAGCAAAACTGTTATGAATCCAGCAGTAAAGAATACAACCCTATATTTGTGTAACGGATAATAAATTGATTGACGGTTTTCATATACTAGAATTGACCAATTGTAACTATCTATAACCTGATACGTAGCCAGACTCTTTATATAATAATCAGTATGAATCCACTTACTTACCAATGGTTCCATATTATTATCTTTTATTAAACTATAATACCCAGGATTCACTACGCCCGATTTATCATAAGGATAAACAGTTTCACCACGATCATTGAATATAAAAATTGAAGTTTGAGGATTTTGTTCTTGTAATTGGTCTACAAGTGAAAAAATTTGATTACAATCTTGGACAACTTCTACAAAACCTGCTTTTTTCCCTTTTCTATTATGAAATAGACGTACAAGGGATATGTACATGTGATCTTCCATATTCTTATTGGTAAATTCATTAAATGTGATCTTTTCTGGAACCGTAAAAAACTTTTTACCGTCTAGTGATAATGCCGCATCATACCAACCCTTTTCTTTTAGTTGTACGTTACTCATAGCATCAATAAATCCAGTTCCAATACAGACTTCGTTTAAAGTATAGACATTAACTTGAGATGCAGACTGTGTGTTTTGTTGTGCTGCATTAAGGGCATCATGAATCTGCAACATAGGTATAGAAGAATCCTTATTTGATATGCTTCCCTTATCATCCACTTCTTGACTTTTTCCCAATGTATCACGAATGATATCCGAGTAGACAACATTCATTGCTATACTGGACATCTTGTTCAACTCAGAAGCAACTGCACTTTGTATAGAAGTGCAGAATGTTGTGGTTTGATTCTTCGCATCTGTATAGATATTAGACTTATATACTGCATCAATCACTACAAAGAAAGCCCCTAATACAAAAATAATTGCACCTGCATAGATCCAAAATAAATATACAATCTGTGAATACTTTTTCGTCGTTTTTTTCATATTAATACCCACTTTTTATATTATTCTATCTAGCTAGATATCTCTTATATCTCCAACCACATAATTAGTATAATCATACAATAATTTTAATTATAATTATACATTTTATATATATTATGATAAATTATATGGTACTCTTTGTCAACTACACTGTGCTATTTGCTTCTTGTAAAGTGACTAGCTGGTTGCGTAGCCAGCAGTACTTATAGAAGAATCTCTTTCTTCCTCTTGGGCTTCGTAAGTTCATAACTTTCTTCAATCATTTTCTTAATGCTTTCATTTGGAATGGTTTCATCAAGAATAATAGAATTCCAGTGTTCCTTGTTCATGTGATATGCAGGAACAACAGACGTAAATGCACTACGCCAGAAGTCTCTCCACTCTGTATCACATTTTACATTAACCCAGATATTCCCTTGACGCTCATAGATACAGGCAAACGTCTTTTTATTAGCTTTGTGGCGCATCAATGCCCAGTTACCATCATGAAAAGGGTAGTCTTCAATTACGTTTTCGAATGTATTACAAAATGCGATTGCTTCTTCTCTTGTCTTCATTGTCTTGTCACCTCATATTTTTAGATTACATAGTTTTTACCGTCAGTATAACATAAATGAATTTTAATATCATCTAAAAATGTGTATCCACAAGGAACTTACTTTTAGTAGTATATTCCATCATTTCAATGTATAATATTGGATAATTGATAAGTATTTATTAAGGAAAAGAACCAAGAAGCAGTTATTTAATCACACTTAATTAAATCCAATATAGACAATTAACAAACAAATACCCTACACAAGAGAACAATAAACATCGGGTATCGTTAATTCGTTTCAACTATACTTTAATCAGGAAGGAGGATGTGGAATGGACTATTTGCTAAGAATGAATGATGCTCTCAATTATATTGAGAATAATTTAGATGGAGAGATAGATTACGAAATAGCTGCTAGTAAAGCTTGTTGTTCTGTCTTTTACTTTCAAAGAATGTTTTCGTTTATAGCTGATATTACATTATCAGAATATATTCGTCGCAGGCGTCTAACACTTGCCGCTTTTGAATTACAAAATAGCAAAGTAAAGATAATTGACCTTGCTATCAAATATGGCTACGATTCGCCCGACTCCTTTTCTAGAGCATTTCAAAAATTGCATGGAATTATACCTTCAAAAGCGCGCAATATAGGTATAACCCTGAAAGCGTTTCCTCGTATTACCTTCCATATTTCGATTAAAGGAGATGTTGAAATGAATTACAAAATTGAAGAAAAAGAAGCATTTAAAGTTGTAGGTATCAAGAAGCATTACAAAGGGCCAGAGGATGATGCAACTGTTGTTGGGTCATTTTGGAATGAACTTTACGAAAAAGGATTACTAAAAGTAATATCAGATTTGTCTACCGAAACCACAAAAGGTGTCCATGGGTTCATTCAAGTATTAGGTGATGAGGAGGTTGATTACATGATTGCCAGTATATCAGATAAGGAACCACCAGAAGGAATGACTAGTCAGGTAATACCGAAATCTACATGGGCAATTTTTGAATTAGTCGGGCCAGTTAATTCAACACTTGAAACTGCATGGAAAAGAATATTTACCGAATGGCTTCCAACTTCTACCTATCAATATGCAGAGGCAATTGACATTGAATATTTCCCGAATGATGGCTTTGAAGGAGCTGAGGATTATAAGTTTGAGATATGGCTTCCTGTTATTAGGAAATAAGATTAATGATATCCAATTAAAAATGAATGTATCTACGACAAACAACCACCAGTTAACTGGTGGTTGTTTGTCGCATAATAAGCACTTTCTTACTGCTCTTATACTACACAATATATTAC
>NZ_CBDLAM010000181.1:0-7499 GCF_965301125.1 Anaerosporobacter sp.
GGTTATTATATCTACTTTGCTATAGTTACCGTAAACTTCTTAGTAATCTTTCCAACCTTTGCTGTTACTACTACTTTTCCAGCCTTCTTACCCTTTAGTTTACCTGTTTTTTTATCAATTGATGCGATCTTTTTATTTGATACTGACCAAACAATTGTACCCTTTGTACCATATGCCTTTGCCTTGCATGTAAATGTATCAGAAACCTTTAATTTACTTGGTACTGCAGTTAATTTGATGTAAGGATTTTTAACCGTAACTTTTGTTAAGAATACATATACTTTACCATTTTGTACATATCTTGTTGTAATCGTTGCTGTTCCAGCCTTCTTAGCAGTAAGTTTACCCGACTTACTAACAGATACAACTGACTTCTTACTTGAATAATACGTAGCTGTGTCACCCGGTAAGGAGTTCTTAATTTTAGATCCTAATGTATACGTGTTACCAGTATAAAGAGTCTTCTTAGATAGTAATGTTGGTAATACTGTATTCTCAAGCGTAACAACATACTTAGATGCATGTGGCATAGTAATGACCACTTGACCATTATCCATTACTCTTACGTAGCACTGTGGTTGTACTTGATTAGCTTTCTCATTAACATAATTTAAGAAGATAGACTTCCCTGCATACTCTTTGCCCGCCATAAAGGTTAACTTAGCTTCAAATGGGAAGACTCCATTATGCCCTAATTCAAAGTAAGTAACGCTTGTAATGGAACGTGTATCTTTGTTCCTTTCTAATGTGTTCTTAATCATGGCATCGATATTTTGCTTATCTTTATCTGCCGTTATAGTAGCGAAACCAAGATCAATATTGCTTCCCGATTTCTCTAGTTTTTCTAATGTTTTTAAATCTACTGTCTTACCGTCTATACTCCAACTGTAACCATCCATAACAACTACTAAGTTAATTGGTGTGCCAGAGATTAATTCAAACATCTTATATGGTACAGTCGTAGCATTATTCATATCTATCTCAACTACTTTTGTCTCTGCACTTTCTTTATCCAACTCTTTTACAATCGTTTCAAGAGATTTTATTATCTGTTCCCAACCACTTACACCACTTTGATTTGCTAAATTAGGTTCTTTTGACGAACTAGAATCACCACTTTCATCACTTGTTGAACCGCCTTGATTTCCACCTTGGTCTCCCGTCTGTTTTCTAGTGATTGTGATTGTTTTTGTAGCTGTCATCTGTGACTCAATTCTACCTGTATCCGTTAACCACTCTAGCTTTTTAGTTGCTTCTGTTGGCTCAATATGAAGCACAAATGTGTTTACACCCACTTTAAGAGGAATATTATCAAGTCGAACGTTGCCATATTGATCTAACGCTCCCTCTTTCATTGTATTAATGTCAGTTCCATTAATCGTAAATATTCCACCCATTGGCACACTTGCTTGAAGATTAAAGTTTTCATCCGTAGTTTCATAACTAATGTCTTCATCACCATATGATATTCTTGGAACGGTAACCATTAGTGGCATATCAGTCCAACGGAGTACATAGTCTTCAACCAACATCTTATTACCACCTTGATTACGAATTGTAAGTGATATATTAGTATCCATAGAGCTATAACCATAATTTCCAGGTGAAGTTGTATCATTTGCTTTATTACTTGTTAAAGCTTCTGTAGCCCATGTTCCTCTTGTATATTTATATTGAATCTTCTTACCTGCCATCATTTTAAATGTATATTCTACGATGTCACTATCTGTAGCGCCACTTGGCTTCTTAAGTTCCCATCCATTTGCTGACCAACCATTTGCATCCGAAGCGATATAGATAGAATCTGTCGCTGACGTGTATACCTTAGACGGAATTGTTAAACGCATTGTTACCTCAACCATTACTAGTTTTGGTGTCACCTCCATTTCAGAGGATTCTGTACGGTTGTAATTTTCATCAAAGGCTTCTACATAATATTGATATTTCGTATCGTTGTTTACGGCGTAATCAATATAGCTACTAACATCTGCAGCCACAGTATCAATACGTTGGTACTCTGTAAAGGTTTCTTTACCAGTGTCCGTCTTTATTACCTGTCTTCGGAAGATATCGAATCCTTTGATTGAATCATCCTCGCACGTCCAATTCAATGTAACTCGGTTGGATTCAGATATGGATTGTTGTAATTCTGGCTTTGTTGGTTTACTTGTATTACCTGACGGATTTACTTTCACGCTATTCTCAGCAGAATATTCATAGGTATATCCATTATTCACTGTTGCTTTCGCATAATACTTGTAACTTACCGCTCTTGTAGGTTCGAATACCGTACTATATATCTTACCTGTAATCTGACCATCTGTCACAACATCTTCCTTATAACGTAATTTAACGCTCTCTGCACTTTCTTTGTTATCATAATAGTACATAAGCATAAAGGTTAATCCTGAAACATCCTTATCTGTATACAATGCATTATCCGTTAACCCTGGAATTGTAATTGTTACATCAATTTCTTCTGTTGTATTTCCTACACCAAGAGAAACTTCTGCAACATCTGTTGGTTTAGTGATACTAGTAATTTTATAAGATGGTAGCGCCGTTGCATATGTACTATAATTACTTGATACACTCCCCTTAATTGTCTTAACATAGTAATAATATCTTGTACCATTCTCTACCGTTGTATCTTCGTAAGATGTAACCTTACCATCTACAGTTTTGATTAAGACCTTTTGCGCACCATCAAGATATGCACGATATACACCATAAGAATCTGCACCTTCTACAGCCTCCCAAGTAACTGTAACCTTACCTGAAGCACCGTTTGTTTCATGGGCAACTACATTCGTAGGAGCTACAGGAAGTTCTTCAAAACTTTGTGACGATACCATCATAATTCCTGAATATGCAGGTATTGTAATCGTTACTTTACCATCCTTAACAGTTTCTTGAATAGATCCTCCTAATTGATCTTTTAATGTAAGTCCTTCTGGAAGGAAATCTGTCACATCTGCATCGAATGTTACTGCTTTATCCGATGTATTGATTGCTGCTAAACCACCCTTTGTATCACTCTTTCTAGCATATGCAATTACATTTCCCTCAGCGTACGCAGTCATAATTTCACCAGTTGCAAATATATCTTTATTGGAATTACGTACATCAGCTGCTTTTACATAGGTATTATATAGGTCACCATATTTACTTGCATATGCATTTGAGATTGTATTATCAGCCGAATTAATTCTTTCCCATGGGAAGGTACGTCTTGAATCCGGATCCTTTGTTCCTGTTACACCTACTTCATCTCCATAATAGATGGTTGGAGCCCCTGGATAACTTAATTGGAAAATAGCTGTTAATGCTTGTAGCTTAATTGCACGCTCCGATGCTTCTGGTGCATTGGCTATATTCTCTTCTTCCCAAGTCGGATTATCAATCTTTGTTATATTACGTACCGTATCATGGGAGTCTACTAAGTTAAGCATTGCATACCATGCTTCTTCTGGATAGTTTTCACGAATTGTTTCAAGTTGTGCATTAAATGTCTTAGCATCCGCTCCATTAATAATGAAGTTCTGTAATGCTGCACGGAATTGATAATTCATAACAGAGTCAAACATATCCCCTAATAGATATTTCGTTGCAACTCCCCATTCTTCACCAAGTACAATAGGCTCTGGAATCGTATTACCATTAACATCGGTGTATCCCTCTGCTGATTTAACAGCCTTCCTGAATTGCTGCCAGGTCTCATCGGATACATCTGGAGCAACGTCAAGTCGCCAGCCACTAGATCCCATCCATAACCATTTTTGTGAGTTCGCTTCTTGCATTGCTTCAGTTGCTTCTTCACTTGATTTTCCTGTTAGGTCATAACCAATTACTTCACCTCGATAATTAACATTGTTATACTCATGAGAACCAGCTATCGTTGCATTCTCGTCGTTAGTTAAATTGGTTTCTTCTGCAGATACTGCTTTTACACATGGTAGTGAGTCATATCCCCACCAACATTCATATTCATAACGAACAAAGTTACCTGCATCATCATATACTTTCTCTGGTCCAACTTCGAACCATGTTGTGTATGCAAAGTCTTCATCCGAGTAATAAGCATTGGTACTTGTATTGATCTGTAACTTATAGTAATCCTTTACTTGCTTTTCAGCTTCAGCCTGTGTAACTTTTTCCTTTTCTACGGTATCCCAGACTCTACTCCAATATTCATAAGCTCCAATCTCAGGATATTTCTCATATCTATCAAAATAGATAGAATCATCACCTACATGGTTGAATACACCATCTGAAATTAAATAGATTCCAAGGTCATTACATGCTTTTGAAAAAGCTTCATATACTTTATCCGAAGCTTTCTTGGTTTCTTCATAATTTAATCCGGAAGTAGGGTCACCCTCTATATTATAGACAGGTTCTCCAAACATAGGGTCAAGGTTTTTATAATCTGTTGCATCATATTTATGGTTTGATGCTGCCCATGATACTGGATTAAGATAAATAGCCGTAACACCTAGGTTCTTCAAGTATGATAATTTTTGCTTAATACCACTAATATCTCCACCATAGAACTCGTTGGACCAAACTCCATCTGTTGTAGCATCTGGATAGTATGGCTTGTTTGCTTCTTCTGATTGCCTTGGGTTTTCAGGTAAATCAGACCACGTACCATCTGATCCTTCTGAACCATCAAATAATTGAATGTCATCCCCTCTTGAACCATCTACTAATTTAGCTTTGTTATTACTTGAATCTCCATCATAAAAACGGTCCGGAAAGATTTGATACACCACTGCATTCTTCATCCAATTAGGGGTTTTATAGTCTTTTTCATATACAGTTAAGTTATATCCCGTCTGTCCTTCTTCTAAAAAAGCACCAGTTCCACCTGAAACTCCATCATCACCATATTCCAATTTTGTTAATCCATCAACTACTATAAATTTATATGTCCATATACCAATAGAGTCAAAATCTTTCGCTGGTACTGTAACCTCCCAATAATCCTTACCATCTAATACTGTAGCAATATTCATCGGATATGTCTTAGCTATATCATTACCATCTGCTAACTCTAATTTTACTAACTGAGCATCTCCCGCTTCTGTTGCAAATCGGAATGTGACATCTTCACTTTCCATCGGAATTGCTCCAAATGGGCTCTTATATGTAGTGGATTGGCTATCAAAATATAGTTCAGCAGTATTAATCTTACCATCGTAAGCTGAATTTTGAGGCTTATAATCATCTTTTATTGTACCTTTTGCATCTTCAAACTCAGATGGAACTGTTGTTGTGAATGTTACATTAGCTGCATCTAATAATTTAAGTACATGATTATTATTACCATCACCATAATCAACACCGTCCCAGCTGTTTCCGTATACAACTTTTATATTATACGTAGCTGGAAATTTCTCTGGTGATAAAGTTCTTTGTAAACGATATTCCGTATCATTGAAGTAATAATCTATAAACATATTCTTGGCTTCTTCAGGACTCCAATCCACTTTATCCCCAAGTAATGTCTGGATATCCCCAACCAACCTAGGCCATGTATTAGTAGATCTGGCTGGAACATATTGTTTTAATCCTTGCTCAGCCAAAGAATCTAGATTAGTACGTACACGATCGCTTCCTTCTAAATCATCATTCAGATAGAAATTAACCTTCGTTTTCTCTGTTAACTTCAATTTGAAGTTATCCTGTGTTCCACCTATTGCCCCATCCCAAGAACCATTCTTAGTAAATTTGAATTCATATGTACCTGCATTTAACACAACAGATTTAGCATAATACTCTCCTACAAGATGACTCATAATACCGTTTTGTCCGGCTTGATTCCAATTATCAAACTGCGAGCAATCACCAGTCACTCTCCATACACTTTCTCCACCAGGTTGTGCTACAAAGCTATCTGGTAATAATTCCTCTTCTCCACTAGCTGGAAATCCAAGCACAGACGCTACTTTATCATAATCATTAACAGAATCATAGACGTAATCAGCTGCGTAATCATAGACGAATACAACATTAGTTTGACTTGCTAAGTTCAAACTTATATTACTCCATGATGGGTAATCCGATTTGTTAAGTACTACTTTATACTCGTAATCCCCCGCATCGAACACCTTATTAAATACTGCGTATTCCCCATTTATATTCGCAAATTCCCAACCAGAATCATCTACTTTCCAATTACTTGTTTCATCATTCCTAACGGTACCGATTAATGAAACCTCTTTCCCAATAGATGGGGTATTAACGGAATCTGTTATGTAACCTGTTTTTGAATTAGCATAGACTGTAATTTTATCTGAACTTGCCGGAATAGTAAGCGCTACTTTATCTTCATCTGCAACTTCTCCATTTCCCCAAGCATTGTTATATGCAACCTTATAGCCATTATCATCTAATGTCACATCTGTAGATAAAGCAGTAAAATCAAATATTTTACTAAATATACCGCCACCTTTGTAATCTAAATTACCATTTGCGTCTACGACTGACCAGTTTGATAAACCTGCTCCAGGGATTAAATCTAGAGTACCTACCCAAGTAGCCGCTTTTTTAAATGACGCACTATCTGTGATTGAATTCTGAATCTCTTTAGAAACAGAATCATATGTAACACGTACATCTTCACCAGTCTCATTCGTCCATGTAGATTCCCCAATCTTTTGGTCATTAACCTTAACTTGTATAGCTGAGCCGGAAGCGGTAGGAACTGTAGTTTCATACAATCCATCACTATACAAATTCATTGTGTATGATTGTCCCCCAACAACTAGCTGTACCTTATCGTCAAGTCTTCTAGTCGCTATTTCTTCTGTAGACTCCGCCTTAATAACTCTAAGGTTATCAGGCATTAAGGTAACAACCATAACAAGCGCCATTAAGATGCTTGTCACTTTTTTTAATACACCTTTTTGCTTCATAATAAATCTCCTTCTCTTAAAATGATGTTTCATCTTGTAAACCCCATGTATGTCATCCATACATATATATTAATACCATAATATGTAATTCTAATCAACACTTTACATAAAATATTTTCGAATTTTTTCGAATTATTAAACATGTCGAATATTATTTGTTTTTGTCACTAAAGAATTTTTGTGCAAATATAACAACACCCCCTAAATACCTCAGCATTCAGAAGGTGCATTATTACAATTCAAAATATATATTCTATTAGATACCAAATTTCTCAGCAATTAACGTGTTAAGATTCGTATAGAAGTTTTCTACTTCTGTTGTGATTTCATTTTTAGAAGCTGTTAGTAAATTAACATATTCTTGTACGATACTTCTTGTTATAGGCGCATCAAAGTTCTCTTCTGAGTTATCACCAACGTTTACTCTTGTGTTATTGTTTGTTGTTGTATTGTTGTTTGCTGTTGTATTGTTGTTTGTATCGTTGTTTGCTGTTGTATTGTTGTTTGCTGTTGTGTTATTGTTCGTAGTTGTATTATTTGTTGTTGTATTATTTGTTGTTGTATTATTATTAGTAGTAG
>NZ_CBDLAM010000182.1:0-884 GCF_965301125.1 Anaerosporobacter sp.
CTACACGACCACCTGTTTATTTACTTTTACCTGGATCATTTTGTTCTTTATGTTTTGTGTGTTCTGCTTGATCATATGGTTATTTTTGAGCTTCTGGAGTAAATGGAGCGACCGGAGCAGACGGAGCAAGAGGAGCAGATGGAGCAACCGGAGCACGCGGACCAAGAGGCTGTGATGGAGTAGATGGAGCAGACGGAGCAACAGGGGCAACCGGAGCACCTGGGGCAGATGGTGTCTGCACGTATCCTTGTACTAGAACGGGCAATTTAATTGAGAACAGTAGCTTCGAAGTATTTGCCACATCTCCAGGCCTACCAACTGGTTGGAATCAGTCAGTGGGAGTAACGACTGCTGTGTCAAAGACTACTGCACAAAGCACTTTCCTTACTGGTCTTGCAGCTGTAGCTATTAAAGGAGAGAGAGTAGCTCAAGGTGGAACTGATATTTATCAGGATATAACATCACTTTCCAATCGAGTAGGCTGCTACTTTGATTTCTCGTTTTCAGCAAGTGGCAATGCTAATACAGCGTTATCTGCCAATGTTATTTACTATACATCAGGAAAAGTTGAAATTAGTAGAACAACTATATCGATACCAGTAAATTCTATGCCTACTTCACGAGGGGACTTTAATTACTATAGAACGACGACTGTTATTCCTTCAAATACGTCATATGCAAGAGTTCAATTCCTTGCAACATCCACATCAGGTAATACAGATGTTTACATTGATGATGTATCGTTTGGAATTTAGTCAATGTATGTGAAAAGACTTTTTAAATTAACCTGATTTAATGGATTAAATCATTCAAGTTCACATCTTTTATTTTTATTACAGATATAAATGTGGACTTGAATGAATTTAAATATATATGTCTTATAC
>NZ_CBDLAM010000182.1:894-7491 GCF_965301125.1 Anaerosporobacter sp.
GTCTTATACAGGTAATAGATTAGCTTTGCAATTTCTTAGTATAGGATTATGAGGAGAGGAGATTAGGCAAGCTTATAGCTTGTAAGAATTAGCATGGTGCCAATATATCAAGTAGCGTTATCATTATACGAGCAAAAAAAATATTTTGAATCTATTTTAGTTTTTAAAGAAATTTTAAAGGTTGATAGTAACAAAGATAAAATAGCGACATGTTTCTATATGTCTCTTTGTTATAAGTATTTAGATATGGCTGAGGAACGAATTGCTATTTTATTAGAAAGTTTTAAGTATGATATCCCAAGAGCGGAAATCTGTTGTGAAATTGGAGATTACTATACAATGCTTGAGAAGTATATGGAAGCAATATTCTGGTATCAAACAGCCATAGATTTAGAACCAATAGAGACTTCTGAGTTTTATATAGCTGATTACCGAGGGTATATACCTTTAATTCAATTGTGCCTTTGTTATGATCGGTTAGGTATGGTAGAAAAAGCGATTGAATACAACGAAGGAGCAGGGAAAATATATCCTTTTGCAGAGTCAGTTACTGCTAATCGGATATATTTTAGTAATTTGGTAAGAGAGAACTTGGATGAAGCAATAAAACAGAAACAAGAAATATTGAATACAAGGGAGCGCATTGATAAAAAACAGCAATCAGGGGTATCACTTCTTGTTCCGACAAATAAAGCTAAGTATATGGATAATATATTTGAGAATTTTGATCGAATGGCATACAAGAAAAAAGAAATGATTATTATATTAAACAATAATCAACTTTTAATTGATGATTATAGAAAAAGAGCTAGTTATTATGATAATATTCAGGTTTATCAACTTGATGAAAGCGTAACATTAGGTGAATGTCTGAATTATGGGATAGAACATGCAAAGTATAATTTCATAGGCAAGATTGATGATGATGACTATTATGGGGTGAATTATCTTGTAGACCAAATGAATGTATTTGTGATAAGCGATGTAGCAGTAA
Source organism: Anaerosporobacter sp. (assembly GCF_965301125.1). Classification (NCBI taxonomy): domain Bacteria; kingdom Bacillati; phylum Bacillota; class Clostridia; order Lachnospirales; family Lachnospiraceae; genus Anaerosporobacter; species Anaerosporobacter sp. The sequence goes on from NZ_CBDLAM010000182.1 coordinate 1,889, forward strand.
CTTGTAAATCAAAACGTTTTATTCTGTTTGAAAAAGAAGATGAATTATGGGTCTTTAGAGGATATGGAGAAGATACAATTGTGCCAGGTGGAGCGGGTGGAACAATAATTGCCAAAAGAGAAGTGTTTGATTTGATTTCGTTTCATGCTGTGAATGTTGCAGAGGATGAGGCATTCTTTCAAGACTGTACAGCATTAGGGTTTAAAATATACTCATCAAATAAATTTAATTATCTGTATAAACGCCATAGTAATCAATCAGAACACACTTTTACGGATGCAGATTTATTTTATAAAAGTGCAGCGAAGCAAATCAGCGATACCAATGAGTATATTGAGTATATAAGTGTTTAGAGGTGAGGATATGAATGAGATTAGTCTTTGTATGATTGTTAAGAATGAGGAGGACGTACTTGCCAGATGCCTAACTAGTGTTAGGGACATTGCAGATGAAATCGTTATTGTAGATACAGGTTCTATGGATAGAACGAAGGAGGTTGCCGCTGAATTTTCGGCGAAAATATATAACTTTACTTGGTGTGACGATTTTTCAGCAGCACGGAATTATGCATTTAGCAAGGCTACTAAAGATTTTATACTTTGGCTTGATGCGGATGATGTAATAGAAGATAGCGAACGAGTAAAATTAATAGAATTAAAGAAAACACTCACTGATAAAATAGATGTCGTAATGTTGAAATATAATGTAGGTTTTGATAAAAATGGAAAGGCTAATTTTTCTTTTTATCGTGAACGTATCCTTCGTAGAGTGAAAGATTTTAAGTGGAACGACCCTATCCATGAATATATAGAAATAAATGGTGAGGTTATTATGAAAGACATAGCAATAACCCATCGCAAGGCGCATGCAAAGACAGGGAGAAATCTAAAGATCTATGAAGGTTATATTAAAGAAAAGAAAGAGCTGAGTCCAAGGTCGATGTATTATTATGGAAAAGAATTGTTTGAAAATGAACGGTACAGGGATGCAGCGATACAGTTTGATAAATATTTACAAAAAAACGAAGGTTGGGTGGAAGATAAGATAAGCGCTTGTTTCTTCCTATCCATTTGTTATGAATTGTTAGGTGATAAGGAAAATAGGTTAAGTACCTTATATAGAAGCTTTGATTATGATGTACCAAGATCAGAGATTTGTTGTAGAATTGGCAAATATTTTGAAGAAAAGGAATTCTATTATCAAGCGATATTTTGGTATGAGTTGGCAACAAAACTGAAAAAAACAGATAATTTTATTGGATTTTTACTTCATGAGTATAGTGGTTATTATCCACATATACAGATGTGTGTCTGTTATGACCGATTAGGAAGATACGAGGATGCAAAAATGCATAATGAATTAGCGGGTAAATTTAAGTCTAATGATACTGCTGTAGAATATAATATAGAGTATTTTAAAAAGATGGAATCTTCTACAAATTTAGTTTAAAAATAATTGAAAGGGAGCTGAGTTATGCAAAAACAGCTCCCCTTTAGATATTATAGTGTTATTCAAGGATATCATAACATTCTAAGTTATCTATTTTTTTATAAACATGTAAGGTGTTGTTTCTATCGCAAGTTGCAAGAAAGACCTCTTTTATATCAGTAATGGAATGAGCACTCAATTGATTATTAAGCCAAGTTTCGTTTTTTCCTGTATGTTTGAGATTTTCATGCATAATATTTCCGTCGATGATAACATTTGCCACAAGATATTCTTGTGAAATAGATAATTTCATGTCCTTTCCAGTTAATGGACGTTCATTTGACTTAGGTAAAATACTTAGCTTACCATTGGGTTCAAGGATTATTGTTTCTACAGTTGATAAATCAAAATAGCCAGCAATTCTACATTGGCTTAGGAATTCGCCTATATCTAGCTTGGCCTTTCTTAAGCTTTTTTCATAAATAGTACCATTATCATAAAGGATAGAGGACTTTCCAGTCAATATACGTCGTAGTTTAATTGATTTATTCGTAAGTTCTGAAATTACTATTACAACAAGGGCGTAGACAATCATTGAAACAAAAGGCTTGGTTACATCGGTAAATTCGGATGTTGCCATCTCAGCGGCTATAGATCCAATAGTAATTCCATTAATATAATCAAACATAGTTAATTGTGACATCTCTCGATTTCCCATTAATTTACTAAGAATGAACAATGTAATTATTGAACCTAGAGCAGTAAATATTGCGTGTATAATCTCCATAATATCTCCTATCTTCAATAGGCTAAATGCCTGTGTGCGAATAAATATTAATGTGAATACATTTTTCACATTTTGGACTAAATGTAGTATGCTCCGATAGAAAAATAATATGTAATTGTAATTGTGGAAATAGAAGTGAAGTTGTTGGAAAGACTTGTACGAAAAAAGACCTATCAAATGATAGGTCTAAACAAGCTTGTTATATCTATAGTAAAATAAGCGTGAATAAATCACAATTAAGCAATTTTGTTAACAGCTAAACTTAAGCGAGAGATTTTTCTTGCTGAAGTATTTTTGTGATAAACACCTTTTTTAGTAGCTTTATCAATTTCGCTAATTGCATCTCTTAAGCATGCTTTAGCAACAGCTACGTCACCAGCAGCAACAGCAGCGTCTACTTTCTTAATAGCAGTCTTTACTTTAGATTTAATTGCTTTGTTTCTCATTGTCTTAGTTTCGATAACTTTGATTCTTTTTTTAGCAGATTTAATGTTAGCCAATCCGTACACCTCCAAAAAATAGTTTATATAAAAGTTTTTGTTTCATAATCCCGGACACGGACGTTCTAATGTAAACATACTCATATATTGTAGTATAAGAACGAATATCTGTCAATACATAATTTCGTGATTTATTGGAAAAACTGTGGATGACAATTGATTATCTTTAGTATGTGAAAAATAGAAATATATAATTTTAAATAACATTAACTAAGAAAGGATTATGGATATCATGAAAGAAGAAATCAAGAGAAGTAGTGCAAGTAGCCATGCCAGAACGGATCTTGCATTAGAGGTACGAGAAAGTTTTGAAGAAGATAATGTAGAGATTTCAGGTGTTGTATTAGAAGAGGATTATGTTAAGGATAAGGATATCAAGATAACGAGAGTAATCATTAAAGATAAACATGGAGAAGAGGCAATGGGAAAACCAATTGGAACCTATATAACGATAGAAGCTCCTCGTCTTCAAGAGGATGATGAATCCTATCATGAACCTTTGACTGAAGAAATTGTAAAATATATCAAGGAGCTCCTTGGTGATTATGGGGAAGGTGAAGTACTGATTGCGGGACTTGGTAATCGTGAAGTAACTCCAGATGCACTGGGACCAAAAGTAGTTGATAATTTGTTTGTTACGAGACATCTGATAAAAGAATATGGAGATGAATTCAAGAAAAAAAATCAAATGGAATCCATGAGTGCTATTGCACCAGGGGTTATGGGGCAAACAGGAATGGAAACAAGTGAGATTTTAAAGGGAATAATTAAGCAAACTAATCCAAAATGTCTTATTGCTATTGATGCCCTAGCTGCAAGAAGTGTTTCTAGACTGAATACTACAATACAAATAACAGATACGGGAATCAGTCCAGGCTCAGGTGTAGGAAACCATAGAAATGCTTTGAATGAAGATGGCTTGGGAGTGAAAGTAATTGCTATTGGTGTACCTACAGTAGTTGATGGCGCCACCATAGTGAATGATACCTTAGAGAGATTTCTAGATGGGAAAGGATTCTCTGAAGAAGAGATGGTTAAGTTCATGGCAGAGGTAAGAGAAAAGATGGTTTGTAATATGTTTGTGACTCCAAAAGGAATAGATGATGCCATAAAGAGAATCAGTTATACTATTTCGGAAGCGCTAAATCAATGCTTTTGTCAAACTCTTTAAGTTATAAAGAGTACTTGTGTATTTTTAATGTTGAATGCAAAACTCTATTTACGTGTTCATAGCTTCTTAGCTAATGTACTATGACACGAAACACGCTACACACCTAAGTACTTCTAAGTGTGTACATTAAGGTACTTCCAATGATACAGAACCGTACTAAAGCTGTTTCGCTATTGTTTCTTAGTCATAGTTCATTAGCTAAGAAGCAAATCTACACTGTTCAGAGTTTTGCGTTTCTACTTTATTAATTTACAAGTACGTGTAATTTAATGAATGAATAAACCTCCATCCGTCCTAAGAATACCTATTTGACAATAAAAGGCGTTTAGTTGAATTTAATTGCATATGGTTCATCGAATAATACTTGTTACATAGAATATAATATAAAGAAGTATTATTATAGGCTTAGGGATCAAAAGGACAAAGTGACTCTCTAATACGAAATAAGAAGGGAGGGGAGTGTGAAAGCCTGGCCTTTCACACGGAGATTTTTAATTATACAAAGTCTCCAGACTTTGATAAGTATATGAATGTGACGATTAATAAAAAGAATATGTGGAGTTCTTTACAACAAGTGTTTTGGGTTTTAGTATCCCTTCTTGCTATTATGATTATTATAAAATGTTGCGCTGTTACTACAAAGACAGATTTTACGGATACATTTGAATCGGTTGTTCAAGAGATGATTAGCGATTTGGGGTTATCACTCTATCAAGATCAATCGAATTACCTTTCATACATAGTTGGATCTTCCGTTTTGCCTGAAATTGAAGATAGTAATGCTGTAATTAAATTTATGACAAGCTTGTTTCCAATTCAGCAGTACACAATTTCCGAAAAGATGCAGATGGTTATGAACGGAGATGCCCAAGAAGAAGATACTGATTTTATTGAAGTTATGAAGTTGATGACAAGTGATAGTTTTATGAATCGTAACATAAGTGAAGGAGAAGATGATAATACTCATAGTGGAGACCTTTTAGCGAATAGTGATTTTTCTAATGTTGAAGGTAATCCTAGGGATTCTTACTATGAAGATGATACTACCGCGGTTAGCTCTACGGTAGAGGCCAGTAATAGTCTATTGAAACAGATTCAGACACTTGAAAGTTCAAGGAATTATACATACCTAATCAAGAATTTCTATATTGTAGATTCATCTACCTATACTACGGAGAAAGAATTTAATGTAGATAAGTTATTAGATAAGGATTTGGCTATATCAATTAATTCAGATAAACCACAAGTATTGATTTATCATACACATGCTTCCGAAGCGTTTTCGGATAGTAGGAAGAATAAGGTGGAGGATACTATTGTTGGAGTCGGGGAAGAGTTAACAGAAATCTTAGAAGAACAGTATGGAATTAATGTTATCCATGATACAAGCGTTTATGATATGATGGGAGGAACTTTTGATCGAGGAACAAAAGCATACGATTATTCCCTTAAGGGTGTAACGAAGATCTTGGAAGAGAATCCTTCTATTAAAGTAGTTATTGACCTTCACCGTGATGAGGGAGACAAAAGAGTCACTAAAATAAATGGTAAGGACACTGCACAAATTATGCTATTTAATGGATTAAGTAGGAATGCAAGGGGAGATAATAAATATATCCCAAATGAAAATCTTGTGGGCAATTTAGCATTTAGTCTGCAACTTGAACTGCAAGCTATGAAGGAATATCCTACATTAATGAAGAGAATATATCTAAAG
>NZ_CBDLAM010000183.1:0-7473 GCF_965301125.1 Anaerosporobacter sp.
CGGTTTTTTTAACGAATTTTGTACTGAAGGTCAATTTATTTTAAAACAAACATAAAAATAGAAGATAATACTTTATTTATGTAAAAATAGTTCTGTTTAACGATACGATTTAGCTTAATCAATAGTAATAGTAAGAGTATCGATAGAATACACTATTGAATATGTAAAAAAAGAAAGTGAATGATAGGTATCGAGTTAGAAAATTATCACATTAAAGGAGGATTATTGATTGTACGAACAATCTTTGCCAAAAAACAAGTAAAGTGAAGAGCGACCATGGATGAAATATTATCCAGAACAATTTCAGCACATAGAACTTCCGTATTGTTCCTTAAATCAATATCTTAAACAAAGTAGTAGAAGTTTAGACAATCCAGTAATTGAATATTATGGAAATATATTGACGTGGAATGATATCTTTACAAAAGTGGATATTGTAGCGAAAGCGCTAAAAAATATGGGGTGCAAGGAAAATGATCGGATACCAGTATTTTTACAATCGGTACCAGAATTTGTACTTATCTTATTGGCAGCAGAAAAAATTGGAGCAGCAGTAGTATGTCGTGATGGGTTACCAGAGGAAAATACAGAAGCAATTAAACAGACAAATTCTCAGATTTTGTTTGCACATGATTATCTCTCTAAAGAAGAGGAAGAATTATATTATAAAGAAACCAATCTTAAGCACATTATAAAAATTTCACCATATAATATGACGAACAGAGATAAAATACCAAGTTACATAGTGAAAAATATAGAATCAAAGTATCGGGAAGAGGTTGCTTTCAATTCAGATAACCTCACATGGGAAGAGTTTGAATCATTGGGAAAATCATATGTTGGAGAGTATAAAGTAAGTTATAATCCATCAAGACCAGTATTTTGTGCGTATACAAGTGGATCAACAGGACCATCAAAACAAGTAATTCATTCCTCTGCGAACATAGTAGGAATGATACATCAAACAGCGGTTTATACAGCAGTCATTCAGATTCATCTTAGCTGGTTAATGACTTGTTTGCCACCTGCATTAGTTGCAGTTACAGTCGCTATGATTCTTACACCAATAGCATCAAATCAGCTATTAATTCTTGATCCATATTGTGCGGTTGAGGACGTAGATTTAGAATTAATGAAGCACAAACCAAATTGTTGGCCATTAATACCACAGTTTATCGACGTATTAGTAAATAGTGACCGTATTCCAAAGGACTTTTCATTAGAACATTTATATTGTGTTGGTTCAGGAGCAGAAGCTTTGAATAATAAGCAAATAAAAAATTTTCAAAAGTTCTTAAAAGATCACAAATGTAATTCGTTTTTTAGTGTTGGTTATGGGATGAGTGAAGGTGGATCTGGTTTTACAATGCCATGTGAGGCAAAACCACTTGAAAGTTGTTGTTGTGGTATTCCTATGCCAGCTACAATTATTGGTATTTTTAATTCTAAGACAAATGAAGAAGTGGCTGCTGGACAGCTTGGAGAGATTTGCAAGAATGGTCCTGGTATTATGTTGAGTTACCAGGATGAAGAGAGTACTCATAAAGTACTACAGCGCCATGAAGATGGAAAGGTTTGGATGCATACAGGGGACTATGGGTATATGACGGAAGATGGTGTTTTGTATGTAATGGGTAGAGGATTACCAGAAAGAGTAACGAGGGGCTATTTATTTGCAGTTCCAATGGAAAATAAAATATGTGATATAGAAGGCATTCATGATGCATTTTTTGTAATCGCAGATGATTTAGAAAATGAGGGATATTATCTGCCTTATCTGTATCTTGTATTAGAAGATGGTGTAAGAGTAGAAGAATTGCAAGATCAAATTAATAATGCCCTTGAACCACATGAGCGCCCAGTTAAGATTACGATCATTGATAAACGTCCTTATTTCCATTTTAAAACAAATAGAAGAGGGTTAGCCGCAGAAATTGTTGCTATGTAGTGTACAGAAAAATGACTAAGTGATGCATAAGTTGCATTAGACCTGTTAGGATAACAGGTCTATTTTCAGAGGTAACAATAAGGAGGAATTGACTTTGAAAAAATATTATGTACGAATTATTACACTAGCATTGTCTACCGTGTTAATAGTAAGTACGTTCCCTACATCATTATATTCAAGAGTAGTTGCTGCTCGAGGTGTTCAAAAGAATGTGAATCAAGTTGTTAATCTGACTAATGATTCACAAAAAACAGCAGAACTTAAATCATTTACTAGTACAGAAGATCTTGTAGCTGCAATGAAGGATGAGTTATTACTAAAAGGCGATTTAAATACGGTGGATGAGAAAGAGGAACAGGAACTTCAAACACTTTCAGATACAATAGAGAAAAAATGTGGATATACATTAACAGAAGTTAAGTCTTTACTTGCGATTAACATCTTTCAGAAAAGAGATCAGGATAAAGTTGATGTGTCAAAATATAACTTAAGTAAAGATGAGATAACAACTATAATAGACTTAGTTTTAAAAGATTATTGTGCAACTGACATTATTGAAGTTATTGTTAATGCAGATAAGAATGGTATTGCACAAACAATTACAATAGATATGAATAGAGGTTTTGAAGCTGGGTTGGATGTACTTGATGAAATGGATGGGGTTGGAGAAATTTATCCTGCAACTGAAAATCTTGAGGAGAAAGAAACTGCTACTACAATCCCCAGGGTAACATCGGAAGCAATAGGGGACGAAGTTGAAACAGCAACACCAGGAGCAATAGAGGGTGAAACACACAGCTATGGTGACCCAACATTTACATGGAGTGAGATTAATATTGACGAGGAAATACCATATACATGTACCGCAAAATTCATCTGTAGTGAATGCAATCAAGAAACAACCGTAGAGTGTACGGTTACTAGAGATGAAGAACAGACGGATGCCATTATATATATAGCAACTTGTGAGTTAGAAGAGAAAGAATACTCGACTACCAGAGATGCGACAACAGAACAACTTTATGCTCATTGGGGAGAACTTTGTACGTTCCATGGTCAAAATACAGAATATTTTGGGCTTTCCACAGAATATTGGACATCAAAGACTACAGAAAATAATCCATTCGGAGCACTGAAGGTATTAGCAGGATTTGATTTAGATACCGAAGTTCCAGCACCAAATATGGATGAACTTATTGCTGGGATTACTCAGGCATTTCAGGCATATGTGTATTATTATGGGGATGCTTTGTTAGCAGCAAGAGATGAGGCATTAAAGGGTATTGACGATAGTATGACAGATTTACAAAAATGTTTAGTATTACATGACTATCTTGCAACCCATGCAGTATTTGATTTGGGTACATTACTAAATTACCAAAATGAAGATAAAAAGAGTGATCCAATAACGATGACACCTTTTGGTGCGCTATTATATGGTAAGATTGATGGATTAAATGGTTGTGTTTGTCTTGGATATGCTACCACTTATACGTATTTAGTACAAAATGCATTCCCTGAAATATACAGGGATAAGAACAATTCTTTCAAGAGTTATGAAGACGTCTTAGAAAGTGGCCAGGATATGATCGACTTTGTTATGATTAAATATGACTGTGACGTAAAAGATGTTGGTGTAACCCACGGTGAAGGGGGATTTGAAGGTAGATTTAATGAACCACACTACTACAATGCAGTGAAGTTAGATAACCAATGGTATAACGTAGATGTATGTTATGATGATATTAAAACAGAAGCGTTGACTCAATATCGGGTAGAAACAGATGGAAACTTAAGTCATATGTATTTTCTAGTTTCGGAAGCAACAATTAAAGATTGGTATGAAGGTTATTATGAATATATTGATACATTACATGGAACAGATAGTGCAGAACCATGTAATAATGAACAGTACGAAGATGCTTGGTTTAGTAATATTGACAGTCCTATTTATCATGATGATGAGTATTGGTATTTTGTAGAAGCACAATTTTCTGAGCTTGATATGATGGACGATGAAGATGGAGGTTCCTCTCAAATCGGTGACATGGACAATGAGCAAATGGTTGAAATGATGAAGGATTATGGAGATCAAATGAAGATACGTCCTCGTGCTGCAGGTGATCTATCCGAAGAGGAAGGTACTGTATTATTTGATTATGGAAAAGGGAATGTAACCAATCTAAAAACCAATGAGACAAGTGAAGGCGTGTTAGAAGAAGATTGTGATGCTGATATACAAATTAATAATATTTATCCAGATTTAACTCACTCACTCTCTCTTTATAATGATACACTTTATTTTAACCTAAATAATAAAATTTATATGTATAATTTAGGGGATAGTACAGTTATACAATTAAAAGAGTACAATACAGTTTATGCAAATAGTAAAGGTACAGCAGTTACTGGTAGTGCCATATACGTTACTAATGCGCAGGATGAAAATCTCAAGTATACGATTGATAATCATCCATTAGCTGCTCTTTCTATTAAAGAGGATGGGATTATGTATGTAAGTGTAGCTACAAATTATAGTAATAGTGAGTGTTCGAAATACGAAAAAGAATCAGTTAACTATAATCTTATGTATAATCGATTTGCAGAAGATAATTCTGAAGATGATAACGATAACTCAGAATTTATGTGGTGTGCCAATGTTAAGGATAATATAAATATGAGTGATGTTACAACTTATCTTTCTGGTGGAACAAAACGTGAGAATGTAGTGGTAGAACCTTGGTGTGATGAACAAGGATATACAGAGGCTAGAGATACAACACATGGATTTAGTGCAGGTACTGGGAAGACAAACTTTACAAATGCAAAAGAGCATCACTATATCTTCATTGATAAGGAAGGTTGCTATATTTGTGGTCGTTGTTATAAAGAGTTAGATACAGAGGACGCAGAAGGAATAAAAACAGGTCATACCTATGGGAAACCAACATTCAACTGGGAAGAGTTAGAAGGTGGCGGATACAGCTGTACGGCAACGTTCACTTGTGAGTGTGAAGATGATGTGCAGACAATCGATGCTACGGTAACTAGTAAGGACGAAATCACCCCTGGGGATTCTGACTGTAATAAAGAAAAGAACACCGTTTATACAGCAACTTGTGAATTTGAAGGAAAGACATATACTGATACGAAGGAGTCTGGAGTAGAGCAAGTAGTAATTCACACCTATGAAGAACCAGAGTTTAACTGGGAAGAGTTAGAAGAGGGTGGATACAAATGTACGGCAACATTCACTTGCAAGTATGGAGATGATGTGCAAACAATAGATGCTACGGTAACAAGTAAGGAAGAGCTTACTCCTGTGGATACAGAGTGCCATAAAGAAAGAAAGACTGTGTATACAGCAACTTGTGAATTGGAAGGAAAGACGTATACTGATACGAAGACGGTAGTAGTAGAAACAATAGTTGATCATACTTATGGAGATCCAGAGTTTAGTTGGATAGAAACTACAAGCGGGTATACCTGTGACGCAATCTTTACATGTAAAGACTGTAAGAATCAACAGAAAGTAACTTGTAATGTAACGAGCCAGTCAAAAACCGGAGAAATTATATATACAGCAACTTGTAATTTTAATAATAAAACATACAACAATACAAAGACCGTTCAAGTGAGTTCGCAACCATCAGGACCCGTTGTTACTCAACCGCAAGTACCTGTAACAGATAGTAAGCCAATTACGAATTTGGAGATTCTAGATAATGATATTAAGTTAGGTAAGAACAAGAGTATTTGCCTAGAACTTCAAATCATACCGAATAATACAACTGAGACAGAATTACAATTCACTTCTTCTAATGATACCATTGCTACTGTAACTAAAAAAGGTGTTGTAACTGGTCATCAGGAAGGAACAGCAACTATTACGGTAGGTACAGTAGATGGACGATTGACGAAAACAGTGATTGTAGAAGTAGGAGAGCCTGTAACCTCTATTGAATTAAACCATACGAAATTGAATTTAGTTAAAAAAGAGACTTCAACATTTTCAGTGACAATTACACCAGATAATGCAGTAACTAAAGAAGTACAATTTACTAGCCAAGATGAATCAGTTGCAACAGTTGACCCGAATGGAAAGGTAACAGGAGTTGGAATCGGAACAACTCAAATTATTGCCAAATCCAAGGACGGTAGTGAAATCACGGCTAAGTGTCTCGTAACGGTAAAACAGAAGGTTACAAAACTTTCGATTTCTTTTATTACTGCACAAACCTATACTGGTAAAGCAATCAAACCAGAGGTAATCATAAAAGATGGTACCTACCAGTTACAAAACGGAAAAGATTATAGTCTTAAATGGAAAAATAACACGAACGTCGGTACAGCAAAGATTACAGTAGTAGGAAAAGGAAATTATACTGGAACGAAGACGATTCAATTTATAATTAAACCGTCAAAAGTAGTATTATCTTCTGTAAAAACTACTAAATCAACAACTGCATTTGCTACTTGGAAATCAATGAAAGGTGTTTCTGGATATCAAGTATTCTATGCCACTTCTGAAAAAGGTACTTACAAAGCAGCAGGAACAACATCGAAAACGAGCTATACGATTACAAAGTTAAAGTCAAATTCGACGGTATATGTAAAGGTAAGAGCGTATAAGAAAATCGATGGAAAGAATGTATATGGAGCATATAGTAACGTGATTAAGGTAAAGGTTAAATAGTCACTGGCACTCTAAGTAAATAATATAAGACAGAGAGAAGCTTTTAAATTTTGTAGGCTTTTCTCTGTCTTTTTTATTTGCTTTATCGGAAAAAGCAGTATTCATGTTACAGAAAACTCAAGCTTTGAATTCACTTTTAAAAAGGTATTTATTGGTACCGCTATTATGAAGCTAAATTACTTCTCAGTATTTTCTAAGAGAATTGTTAGGGCTTCTTTTAACGATGTAGGTTGACGATTTAATAAAAATTCTAAATCTGAATGTGTTGATTCTAACCCACCTTCACGTATGCCCTTTTGTGTCATCACTAACATAGGTAGATATGTTTCAGGTGTACCAGCATCCTTTAATAATTTTTCATATGAGGCATCATCTACTGATGCGAAAGAGATTTCTTTATCTAATACTTCGCTTAAAGTATCGACAAATTGCTGCTGTGTTAAGTTTTCACCAGATAGCTCATAGATTTGATTTTCGTGGCCATCTGCTAATAAAACATTTGTTGTGGCCTCAGCTAAATCTGGTCGATATACCCAACCGATTTTTCCATCACCTGCAGAAGTTACCCAAGGAGCGCCAGACATACAACCCCTAATTGCCCCTAATTCATTTTCCATGTACCAGTTATTACGTAAAATAACATATGGAATACCTGATTCAATAATAGCAATTTCACGAGCTCGGTGCATACCTGCTAGGTATAGTCTACTTTCGTCTGCACGTGTCACACTAGGATAATATATCTTTTTTACACTAGCAGATTTAGCAGCCTCAACTGCATTTGTGTGTTGACGCATAACTGTTTCAAAATCACCAAAAGTAGATATAA
>NZ_CBDLAM010000184.1:0-7473 GCF_965301125.1 Anaerosporobacter sp.
GGTAAGAACCGTTTTCCTTATCTTCTATAAAATCTGATATTTCTGTATAGATGGAACAACCATCTATTTTTTTAGGGTAACCTGATGATTTGATTTTTTCTTCAATTGCTTCGTAGAATTCTTCCACTGTAAAACCTCCTATTTATCATTATCTAGGTGACGATAACGTTTCTTATAAACTGCGGTATCTATTCCACCTTCGTACTTATTAAGTACTTTATTAACGGCTTCTTTTCTTTTGTCTTCTTTTTCTTTCTCAGTACGCTTATCATAAGCATCTTTAGTTATGGAGTATAGATAGCAATGACGACAGTTGTCCATGATCTCTTTTTCTCTAACCATACCTAATTTATTAGCTATATTTATTGAACGAGAATTCAATTTATCAATAGAAGCGACGATTCTTTGAATTCCGAGATACTCAAAAGCATAAGATAGAACGGCTTTAGTACATTCTAAAGCATACCCCATTCCCCAGTGGTTCCCATCTAACAGATAACCTAATTCTATTTCAAGGTGATTATCAATGGTACGGTTTTGGATTCCACAACGGCCGATCAATTTGTTTGAATCTTTATCAAACACACCCCATAGACCATAACCAAAGAAAGAGTATACATTCTTTATATATGCCTTATGTTTATCAATTTCATTCTGTAGATAGTCGTCGATATCATCAATAAATTCGTGTACCTTCGGATCTTGGTAAATCTGATATAGTGACTTGATATCATCAACAGTAAGTTCACGAATTACAAGACGTTTGGTTTTGGTAATCTCTACTGGAAGACCATGTGCTCGTCTGTATTCACTTTCAATAAAATGATAATCAATATCTTGAAAACTTTCTATAAGAACACAGGCACGACTTAAATCTTGATTACCAGAATTAGGATTTAAAAATCCGATGGTTTTGATATGTGCTCCTTCAGCTGCAATTGTACCATTCATAGAATCTTCAATTACCATAGCTTGAGATGTGGATATTCCAAGCTCCTTTAAAGCAAGATTGAATATAGCTGGATCTGGTTTTGAATGTTCAACAAAATCGCCACTTATGATTTTATCGAAATATTTATAGATACCAAGTGTCTTTGTGACGTGTAAGATATCTTCTTCTGGGGAAGAGGACGCCACGGCCATCTTAATACCGTTATGATACAAATCCTGAATTAGCGTTTTAACATAAGGAATAGGTGGGTATCCTTCGTCCTTAATCATCTTTCTTTTCATAGCTGTATTTGCAAGTTTTAGTTCATCAATTGTTGTGTTAAGCTTATAGTCATCAATGATTTGCCTCATTGTATCTGAAACAGATACACCGATGAACTTGGAACAGTATTCTAATGTTAAGTTTGCTCCAAAATCTTTTAAGGTATTAATTAAGGCTTGTAAGTTGAGCGGTTCTGAATCAACAAGTACACCATCCATATCAAATATAACTGCTTTAAGCATTGAACCCCTCCTTTAAGTGATAAGATTAGATAATTTATCTGTACTAATATTAACATTTTTTTTAAGTTCTGTATAGTGTGTATATATTCATAGTAATGATGCATATATTTTAAAGATTAGTAAAATGCCTTAATAATTAAGTAGATAATAAGGTGATGAAAGGAATTTATATGTTAGCTATGGAGTTCTCGATTAATGATAGCATTACCGTGGTAAATGAAATACAATTTAGAAATCATTTAATATTGTATCTAGGATATATTAATAAATATAATGAAATAGTTGGGGTTTTTGAATTGGGAGATGAACAAGCAGATGCGGCAAACTCTACATATAGTAAGTTCCGTTGCTTAAAAAGAGGTGAGAGTTATTCACTTAATGCCATTATGCTTCATGAGCTGTATTTTAGTAATATTGGCGGCAAATCCAATGAGGTTCCATCAAATATACAGCAAATGATGGAAAAATATTTTGGATCAGTGGAAAATTGGAGATTAGATTTTATTGCTACAGCAAAGGCAAGTCGCGGTTGGGCAATACTTGCCTATGAACAAAAGACAAAAAGATTAATGAATATGAGTTTGGATACTCATGATATGGGAGGGATAATATATGCGTTTCCACTACTTGTTCTTGATGTTTATGAGCATGCTTACTTCTTACAATATGGTGCTGATAAAACCTCCTACATTAATAATTTCTTGTATAATATAAATTGGCAAGTTGTAAGAGATAGGGCATCAGCATTACAGAATCTAGAAGGATGATTTAGCATGTTGGACTTTGACATAATTCTGTGGGAAATCAGTTACAATGGCGGTAACACGTTGCTTTCTTAACTTATGATATGTTCGGTCGCGATTAACTGTCCAGACCACAAGATCATAATGATGTTTCTTACATAAGTGGAGCAAGAAACGTGTTACTAAGTAATAATGTGCTGCTATAAAATCAGCATTTGTATTTTTTAATCTTCTTAAAGGATAAAATTCTTGTAGACGTTGAAATAGGGAAGCCCCTTCAAGACCTATTAACAAACCTGTTCGAATATTGGAATCTAGACGTTTTACCTCTTTAATTATTTTATCTGAAAAACTAATCATTATGAATTCATCGTAGTTAAAATAAGTGGTAACAAGATCAACGACTTCTTTTTCATATCCAGATTCTTTGAATTCAATATCGAGTTGAATCTTTCCTTGACATAGTTTTAAGACATCCTCTAAAAGAGGAACCTCGAAACCTTTCTTATTTGCGATAATAGTAAGTTGATGATAAGTTAGTTCGCTAATCTTTCTACAACCAATAGTTGGATTATGATAGATTATTAGTTTCTTATCCTTTGTTTGGCGGATATCAAATTCTACCATCTGTAATTTTAAATCAATAGCTATCTGAAATGCTTCTAAAGTATTCTCGTATTTTGCAAGACTTTTTGCTCCTCTATGTGCAATTATAAGCGGTTTTCTTTTCATATTCTATCCCCATTAGTTATTATTAATACATTACTATATTATACCAAATTAACGAAAAATAAAAGGATTTACTGATAAATTCGCATATGGATATATAATACATATTATGATATTATTAGTAATTGATAGTAAAACATTAAATTAGGAAAAATATGGGGAATATAGTGAAAGGAGTAGGTTTATTATCATGAAAGAATTTGATAAAGTTACTAAGATTCTTACGAATATGGAGCAAGTAGTTATAGGTAAGAAAGATAAGATTGAAATGGTAGTCATTGCGCTACTAGCTAAGGGGCATATCTTGTTAGAAGACGTACCAGGGGTAGGGAAAACAACTCTAGCAAGTGCGTTGGCAAAATCAATATCTTGTGGATTTTCTAGAATTACATTTACGCCAGATACTTTACCAAGTGATGTAACTGGTATTTCTGTGTATAACATGAAGACAGGGGAATTTGAATTTATGAAAGGGGCAGTCATGAATCATATTATCCTGGCAGATGAGATTAATAGAACTTCACCAAAAACACAAGCAAGTTTATTAGAAGCAATGGAAGAAAAACAGGTGACGGTAGATGGTAGAACGACACAATTACCAGATCCTTTTATGGTTATAGCAACACAAAACCCAATTGATTACCTAGGTACATATAATTTACCAGAAGCACAATTGGATCGATTCTTAATTAAAATATCGTTAGGATATCCATCGAATGAAGATGAGTTATTACTAGCACAAAAGTTTATATCTGGGACAAGTGTTAAAGATATTACTTCGGTTGCTAGTGAAGAAGATGTCCTTGCTATGCAAAATGAAGTTGACCAAGTATTAATTAAAGACGAACTTTTAGAGTATATCGTTAGTCTTGTAGATGAGACAAGAAAGAATCCGAATATCGTATTAGGAGCAAGTCCAAGAGCGATGTTAGCTTTGATTCGCGCAGCTAGAGCTAAGGCATATATTAGTCAAAGAGACTATGTGATACCAGATGATATATTGACGATGATTGAGCCAGTACTAGCACATAGAATTGTAGTAACTCCTGAGGCACAACTTAATAAACTGGATGCGAAGAAAGTGCTGAAATCTATTGTCTCAATATTACGCATTCCATACTAATACTAAATTCGTGAAAGGGGTCACCTAATTATGAAGATATATAAGTATATCCTAATTGGGTTCTTAATTGTAACAACTATTTTTGTAAGTAATCATGGTGGTAATGTATCCTATGCACTCTTTTATCTGGCTATTATACTTCCAATTATTTCTGTCATCTATACACTGTATGTGTATCAACATTTCCGTATTTATCAAATGATTGATCATAAAACAATTGTAAAGGGAGAGTTGGTACCTTATCGGTTTACTGTTTCGAATGAGTATTTTATTACTTATAGAAGTATCCAATTAAAGTTTTATGATGACAAATCGCAGGTAGTTGGAGGGGATACTACTGTCGAATATACCTTGTTACCAGGAGAAAGTATTGAAAAGAAGACAAATCTACGTTGTAATTATCGAGGAGAATACGAAGTAGGTATAAAGATGGTAGTTATAACTGACTTCCTTAGACTTATCTCGATTACATTTCCAATACAATCTAAATATAGAGTAATGGTGTTACCTCGAGTTTTGAATTTGTCTAGGTTAAGAATCTTACCATTAGAAAAGGATGCCAAGAGGACATTAACATGTAATAATCCTGAGCAAATAGAGATGGATAATGAGCTTAGAAACTATGTGTATGGCGATAGTCTTAAGAGAATCCATTGGAAGGCAAGCGCAAAGAAACAAACGATGCAGACTCGTAAGATGACGCAGAATCCAAGACAAGAGATGAACTTATATATAGATTTGTGCAAATTGGATGTTACAGGGATGGATCAAATTATAATTGAGGATAAGATGATTGAGGCAGAACTTGCAATTGTTAAGTATTGCCAGAAGATGGGAGTCCCTATAAATGTGTTTTATCAACAAGATGGTCCCCAAAAAAGACGAATCCTTAATGCAATGGATTTTAATAAATTATATCAAGAAAGTCCTAAAATAAAATTTAATCAAAAGGTTTCCGTGCACGAATTGTTGTCTAAAAACGTAATTAATATGGGGAAATGTCTTGTACTAGTCCATAAAATTGAGGATGCATTGTCCATCCAGTTACAAAGATTAAAGCAAAATAGAGCAGAACTAGTATTACTTTACTTCACTTCAGAACTAGAGGAAGAAGAAAAGGTCAAGATTGGAACACTGCGTTCTATAGGGATATACGTAAGAGAAATCCTACGTGAAGAAGAACTTGTTAATATCCTATAGAATGAGCCTAATATTAGGGAGGAAACGTCATGAAGATATCGAATGAGGTGAAACAGCGTATCTACAGCGTACTTTCAATTACGTTATTTGCGACAATACTGACGTCTATTGTGAATGACCTTTGTGACTTTCAAGTAAAGGAATTCCCAATCTTTATAATCGCAATAATAAGTATGATAGTGCTCTATATGGTATGTCACCATAAAAAAATATTCCTAGCGTTATTATTTAGTGTTTTGGTAGTTATAGGTATATTCCTATACATGAAGAAAGTGCCAATTTTCTCTCATATACAAAACGTATGGAGTTGGTTGGCAAATTATGCGAACGGAACAGAAGAACTTCATCGTAGCTATGGAGTTATTATGATCATTTTGATTCAAGTTATTGGATCCATAATGGCAAAGCTATTATGCAAGAAGGATATTGTTAAATACGGTTGCTTTGTAGGTGCATTTATAGCAATTATTGTTATGAGTATATTAGGATTTTCGTGTACTCGTATGTTAGTTGTGTATACAGTATTAGCAAATCTAATTATATTAGTTGAGATTCGTTGTAATCAAATGGAAGCAAGCAAAGAGAAGAAACAAGTAGCAGTATTCCAGTTGTTGCCAATATGTTTTATCATTGTTATATGTGTAGCCGTATTACCGATGAGAAAAGAACCTATTCAGTGGACAGGAATCCGTAAGGCAATCATGATGATACAAGAAAAAGGTGAGATATTATCAAAACGTATACAACTATATTTTGCTGGTAAAGATGGCTCGTATGAGATGTCTTTCGCGGGATATTCTGATGGAGATACTGAGCTTGGTGGTGAGATTGGCTATAATAATGGGGTATCACTAAAATTAAACTCTTCAATAAGGGATTATCCAACGTATTTGATTGGTAATGTTAAGAATATATACACTGGAAGTGGTTGGAAAACTAAGATGTCGAAAGTACCAAAAGAATCCTCTGAATATACAGATGATGTGTTAGAATTTGTTTGTGCATTATCAAGATATCCAGTTGAGGATATTGGCATAGAAAACATAATAAAGAAGCAGAATCTTGAAATTGTCTATGAAGATATCTTTACCATTACTAAGTTTTATCCGCTTAAGACATTTAGTTTCGTCGATTATGATGAAGAAAAGGTGAAGACTGATAAATATGCTAATCTACAATTTAAAAACTTAAGAGGAGAAGGAACAAATTATCTTACATACTATTATAGTCTTAATCTAGATAGTGAATCTTTGAAGGATATGCTTCGGGATTCTGATACGTTTACCTATGAAGGATATGATACTTCATTTGATAAAGAGTCCCTACAAAAATTGAATAGAAATATACTCAAACTTAATAAAGGTAATATAAATTCTGATTATATTAAAAAATTGCAAGAGCGTAGAGAGCGTATTTATAAGGACTATACCTCATTACCAAAAACATTACCAGACCGAGTATATGAGTTAGCTGAAGAGCTTACTCGTGGACTTACTACAGATTATGATAAGATGAAAGCTATTGAGGGGTACTTGAATTCTATGACTTATACCACCAAGATGATTCGCCCAGATGAAGGTGAAGATTTTGTTGATTGCTTCTTATTTGAGAAAAAAGAAGGATATTGTACATATTTTGCAAGTTCAATGGCAGTAATGGGAAGGTGTCTTGGAATTCCAACACGTTATGTGGAAGGGTTCTATGTAGATTATAAAGATAAGCAAGGCCGTTATTATACAGTTAAGAATTCAGATGCACATGCGTGGGTAGAAGTGTATTTTGATGGCGTTGGCTGGATTCCTTTTGAACCAACTCCTGGATATGTTGAAGAATTTTATAAAGAATGGGAGCAGGTTAATAAAACGAAAAACAATGGTAATACATCAACAAACTCAAATTCTGGGCAAGGACAGAAGCCACCAGAGTCACTGCAGGAAGGCGTAGGAGAAGACATAAAAATTGATGTAGAGAAGAAAGTAAAGATAAACACAGACATAGTATTTATTATATTGGGGATACTAGGGATTATAGTAGCACTATTCATGTGTTACTACTTATGGCTTAGGCATAAGATGCGACGTCTCTATAATGAGGCAGATAATGCTGTTAAGGCAGTTGTAATCTATCGCAAAATAATGTATCATTTATCAAAGGTAGGATTTCCTTATTCGAGTACAGAGACATTACAAGTTTATACAACTAGAATGGATGAATGTATAGCAA